>JALWKH010000150.1 GCA_026996635.1 Bacteroidales bacterium
TGCTTGTAAAGGTGTGCCCGTTTTTTCTTCAAAATAATCTTTGAGAATGGGACATCTGTTACTCCAAATTGTAGCTCTCGATTTGGCAATAATTTTTTCGTTTTGCTTTTCTACCAATTCAAGATAGCAATGTCCGTTCCTAGCCGTTCTGATTTCACTGATTTCCGCAACAATCCAAAGCGGAGTTGCAAAAATTTCTTCGTTTATAATCTTTTTAATGAAAAGATTTAATTCGGATAGCGTAATTTCTTTATTATAAACCTCTTCCATTTTACAGCTTAACCAATTTATTGATGTAAATTTTATTGTCTATCAAAAATTTTACTGTATAAACACCTTCTTTCAATTGATTCATATTGCCTATGGAAACGGTATTTATGTGCACATAAGGCGTTAAGTCTGTAAAATACACCAAATCACCTGTCAAATCATAAATCCCCATATAAACATAGTGAATATGCGGTACAAAAATTTTTATGTGCAAAACATCATTCACAGGATTGGGATAAATTATCACACCTTTTTCTTTAGGGTTGGTAATTTCAACATTTTGTTGCAAATTTTGCAAATAATTGTAAGCCAATTCAAAATCAGGTATGCCGTATCCCAGTAAACTATCCGGATGTGCAGCTTGCGAACCACTCATTTTAACGGCTTCCACAATGGTTGCATTGTCAAAATCGGGAAATGCTTGCCACAAACAGGCAACAGCCCCACACATTATAGGCGATGAAAAGGATGTTCCCGAAACAAAACTTACCGAATCACCGTCATAACAAGCTGCTGCGGGATAACCCAAAGCTGCCACATCCGGCTTTATTCTGCCGTCAGGAGTAGGACCTGTCGAGCTGAAAGGAGCATAATTCCCGTCAGTATCTACTGCACCAACAGTTAAGGCTTTGGTTGCATCTCCCGGTGTGGAAATGTAGTGCCACGGCTTGTTACCCGAATTACCTGCAGAAACAACTACAATCATCCCTTTGGAAAATGCTATGTTTGCGGCTTTGGCTGCAGGAGTACTGTCGCCCGTAAGCATTTGATATGTATGATTTTCCGTGCTGTCGTCAAATGTTGTATAGCCCAACGAACTGTTGATTAAGTCGGCTCCCGCACTGTCGGCAAATTCTGCAGCAGCTGCCCAATTATATTCTTCCACAATGTGTTCCGACGAAGCATCTTCACTTATAAGCAAAATAAAGTCAGCACCGGTAGCATCACCCACCAACTCACCCGATTTATTCGCCCCCATTACGGAAACAACTCCTGTTCCGTGAAAACTTCTTTCAAAAACAGATGTGTCATTATCAACAAAATCATATTTTGCCACAATTTTATCGTTTGCAAACAAATCCTGAAAAAAACTGTAATGATTCATTCCGTTAAAACCTGCATCCAAAACGGCAATTAGCATACCTTCTCCCGTATACCCCAAATCGTGTAAATAATTGACATTCAGCATAGATACTTGCAAGTTTGCGTATCCGTAATCCCCCTTAACTTTTGTTTTGTAAATACCTTGCGAAGCAGATGCAGTATCTACCTTATAAAATACCCTTTTAACTTCCCTGACGAATCCCCAGTGGGACACACTGTCAACCAGGGCAGAATCCTGTGTTTTTACTACACAACCGTTCAGCCATTTAGACACTGTGGTTATTTCCAAACCCGTCCCTGCAATGCTGTCCAAATAAACTCTACTAACAGGCAAATCCAATGAGTCTATTTCAATCCCATACTTTACCCTTCTGTCAATAGCCCTTTGGGATAAATACTCTTCGGGATGATTCAATGTATATTGTGTGCCGTTTTTATCTTTAAACCCTATCCAGAATTTATAGGTTGTAACTTGGTAATAAGAAATAAATATATTAGTCACCAAAAACAGGATAAAAGAGAAAATAAATTTGTTCATACTATTTCATTTTAATCTTTCAAAGTTAATAATTATTTCTCCACCTCATAAAAAAATTAAACCGGGAAATTGTGAAAAACTTTATTTCCTTAATAAAATGCATGTTGTTTAGTTGCATGAAGTAATAAGTCTCGTTTTTATCAATTATAAAGAATAAAAAAGACAATACAATTGATAAAAAACAACAAAACCACACGCACAAGAATTTTTTTTTATTACATTTGTACTCGGATAAAAAGTCGAGTTATGAAAAAAATTATTTTTATTATATTAGGATTAGGGTTTATCTTTCAGAATGCTAAAGCACAAAGTGTAGGTATAAATTCTTCCGGTTCATCCCCCAATACTTCAGCAGGTTTAGACATAGATTTCTCCAACAAAGGTCTTTTGATTCCCAGAGTCAACATAACAGATCTGACAAATGCTTCTCCAATTTCTTCACCTGCAACATCATTGATTGTTTATAATACTAATACAACAACGGGACCCGGATATTTTTATTGGGACGGTAGTAAATGGGTAAAAGTTTTTGATAATAATGACGGCAGGCCTTGGGTATTGGAAGGGAATAGCGGAACAACTCCCGGAACTGACTTTTTGGGCACGACAGACGCTCAAGACTTGGTTATAAAAACTAATAATGCTGAAAGAATAAGGATTACAAGCGGAGGGAATGTTGGGATTGGGACTGCTTCACCGGCAGAATTATTACACATAAATGGAAACATTCGAGGAAATCAAAGTGGAGCTTTAAGAATAAGTACAGGAAACGGGTATGTTGATATAGGACCTAAAAATTCTAGTTGGTGCCATTTTTACACAGACAGAGGTAGATATTGGTTCAACAAGGGACTGACTGTTGATGGAGGGTTGATTGGCAGTTATAATGAAGATTTGAGATTACAAACCAGTGGAACAACCAGAATCTTTGTTAAAAATAGCAATGGCTACGTGGGTATTGGAACAACTAGTCCTACTTCTAGATTAGAAATATATGGAGACCAACAAAACATTGAAATATCAAATACCTCGGAAACCGATGCAGGAATTATTTTTAATGATGCTCAAGCAACCAGTTCTCAATATGCTAAAATAACTTATGGATGCGGAGACAACGATTTAAATTTTCTTAATGCAAGTTCGACTCCAAGAATGGTTATTGAAAGCAGTGGAGAAGTTGGAATAGGAACAACAAATCCTTCTGAATTATTTTCAGTTGGAAGTTCTTCCCAGTTTAGAGTTAACTCAAGTGGAGACATCACAAGAATAAGAAATATTCCTTACCATTGGCCCACATCACAAGGTGATGCAAATTCAATGTTAGTAAATGATGGTAGCGGAAATTTATCATGGGTAAAATCAGGATGGAGTGCAATAGCTGTAATTGATTTAAATAATGCAACCTCATATACTGTTTCCGGACTTGATGGAAATACAGAAATTAATTATAAAATTATTTTAATGGGACAGCAGGAAACAAACGGCGGTAATTCAGCTTTTTGTATTTTGAGACCTAATGGAGACAACAATTCTTCAAATTATTCTTATTCCATGGATGTTTGGTGGAGATATATTGCCGGTTCTGGTGGAGGTTGGAGTTACGACGCATATAATGCATCAGGAATTATACTATATGTTGCTGACGGTAATTTTAATCCGAATTATTTAGAAATAGAAACTATATTAAGTGCATTTTCAGGAAATAGAAGACATGCTGTAACAAGGTATAGTTTACATGGAAACACAAAAGATATCGTTGTTAACCATAGCGCAGGGGTTTGGTTAAATACAACATCAAACATTACATCCTTGGAATTTGTTTGGTCAGATCCTTTTACAGGGAAATTAATTATTTATGCAACACATTAAAATAAAAAATCAATACACTATGAAAAAAATTCTATTTTTCTTCGTTAGTTTAGTATTTACATTTGAGGGATTTTCTCAAATTAGTAAAAACGCTAATATATTATTAAAGAAATTTAGTAACGGTCAAATAATTTCTTCTATTAATTCAGAAAAAAATAAATTTTATATAACAAATAAACCTTATGACCTATACATGGTTGGCGTTTATGTTGATAGAAATATTACCCCCCCTACAAATAAATTAGCGGAACCTGTTCTTCCAAATAAATATGTTGCAAATACAGGTATTGTTGAAGTTAAATACAATAGCACAAACGGAAAAATTCACAAAGGTGACCCTGTAACATCTTCATCGATACCTGGTGAAGCTATGAAAGCAACAGAATCCGGCATGATCTTAGGAATAGCACTGGAAGATGCTAAAGCTGAAAAAGGTTTTATCAAAATCAGAGTATTAATTCAATATCTCAGATAAATATCTTTTGAACCTTCATTTACTCAAATAAATCATCTATGTATCAATAAAAATATACACTTTATAAAAAAAATACTCAAAGTGTAAGTTTTTTCATGTCTAATATTATGAAATAAAATTGTAAGCCATGAAAAAACTTTTTTTTAGCGTTGGGTTATTATTTTTTTTGTTAACCACAACGTCAGATATCTTAATTGCCCAGAATGTTGCAATAAATGAAAGCGGCAGTGCTCCAAATTCAAATGCGATTTTAGATGTAAATCCGGATAATAACCACAATAAAGGTGTTTTGTTACCCAGGCTTACAACAACAGAACGAACTGGAATGACTTTGGGAACAGCAGATGAAGGATTAACGGTTTATGATACGGATACAAAATCATATTGGTGGTGGGATGGATCTGCTTGGGTTGAAGTCGGTGTAGACAACAGGTATTGGAAACTTACAGGAAATAGCGGCACAAGTGCAGGAACTAATTTCATAGGAACTACAGACGGGCAAGATTTGGTTTTTAAAACAAATAATGTCGAAAGGATAAGAATTTTAAGTGGGGGTAATGTTGGGGTGGGAACAACAACACCAACAGCAACACTTCATGTAAATGGAACTATAAGGATAGATGGAGATTTCTATAATCAGCAAGTTTCATATGATACAGACTTTAGTAGTACTTGGACTTCTTCTTCTAATGGAACATGGGAAGATACCGATTTAAGTATTACCATTACAACACATGGTTCAGGTACAAATGGAAGCGATATTTATGTTGCCTGTAATGGCTCTTTTGATGCATATGCAGATTACTTTGGTGTCAGGATAGTTAGAGATGGAACTGAAGTAATAACTGGTGGATTCCAAGATGCATATGTAATAGTTGAAGAACAAGGACAATGGATTTTTTCGTTTGAAGGGATTGACAGTCCTATTGCAGGAACACATACATACACTGTTCAAATTTACGTTTCTGATGGTTCATCAAATAATTCAATGGTTGATGCAACAATGACTGTTATGGAAATCAAAAAATGATAAACTATGAAAAAGAAAATCTTAATAATCACAGCTTTAATTTTCATTTCATTAGCATT
>JALWKH010000151.1:0-4917 GCA_026996635.1 Bacteroidales bacterium
TCTTATAAAATTTTCAATTTTTTTATTAAAAAAAAGTAATTTGTTAGGCAATAAACATTAATATTGTATTATGAAAAACCATCGTCATGAAAACTAAAATATTTATTTTCAGCATTTTAAGCTCAATAACAATGTTTGCACAAGATTTAACTAAAGAAGCACGACTATTAAGGTTCCCAAACGCTTACGGAAACAAAATTGTATTCACTTATGCAGGTGATTTATACACAGTAAGCACTAACGGAGGCATTGCCCATAAACTTACGAGTGCCCCAGGATACGAAATGTTTGCAAAATTTTCTCCTGACGGGAAATATATTGCATTCACAGGACAGTATGACGGCAATACGGAGGTTTACATAATACCTGCAGAAGGCGGTACGCCAAAAAGACTTACCTATACGGCAACATTAAACAGGGATGATGTGGCGGACCGTATGGGACCTAACAATGTTGTAATGGGATGGACACCCGATGGTAAGTATGTGATTTTCAGGTCACGGATGAAAAGTTTCAATGACTTTGTAGGACAATTATTCAAAATCAGCATAGACGGAGGAATGCCGGAACAGCTACCGCTTGCAACAGGCGGATTTTGCTCATACTCTCCCGACGGAAAAAAACTTGCTTTCAATGAAGTATTCAGAGAATTCAGAACTTGGAAATATTACCGTGGAGGTATGGCTGATGATATAAGAATTTATGATTTTGAAAAAGAAACGGTAGAAAAAATCACAAATAATCCCGCACAAGACATCTTCCCGATGTGGTACAAAAACAAAATTTTCTTTGCATCTGACCGTGACAGAACTATGAATCTTTTCTCATACGATTTAAACACAAAAGAAGTTAAAAAGATTACGAATTTTACCGATTACGATGTGAAATTCCCTTCAATAGGATTTGACGGAACCATTGCTTTTGAAAATGCAGGATATATTTATACTTACAATCCCGACAACGGAGAATTGAAAAAAGTGGACATCAAAATAATGGATGATTTCAAATACGGTAGGACTCAAATAAAAGATGCGGCAAAAACTATCAGATATATGTCGTTGTCACCCGATGGCAAAAGAGTACTGTTTGGAGCGAGAGGAGATATTTTTGACTTACCTGCAAAAAAAGGTGTTACTTACAATTTGACTAAAACATCAGGTGTTCACGAAAGAAATCCTAAATACTCCCCCGACGGCAAATGGATTGCATTCATATCAGACCAAAGCGGCGAATTTGAAATTTATATTATGAAGTCGGACAGAAGCGAACCACCTGTTCAACTAACAAAAGGAGCTGATACGTATTACTACAACATCAAATGGTCGCCCGACAGCAAGAAAATCTTATGGAACGACAAAAAGTTAAGATTGCGTTATGTTGATATAAATACCAAAAAAGTTACTTTGGTTGACAAGTCAAACATCTGGGAAATTCACAGCTTTAATTGGTCACCCGACAGCAAATGGATAGTTTACTCAAAAAAAGACACAAACAAATTCAACGCTATTTATCTTTACAATCTTGACAACAAAAAAATAACACAAGTAACGGAATCTTGGTTTAACTCTTACGACCCTGTTTTCAGTGATGACGGCAAATATTTATTTTTCACTTCCATGAGAAATTTCACACCTACATACAGCAATGTGGAGTGGGATGCCGCTTATATCGACATGGAAAAAATCTACTTTATAACACTTGCAAAAGAAACCAAATCACCTCTTCAAGTTTATTATGACCAAGACAACGAACAAAACACGGAAAAAGAAAAAACTGATAAAAAGAACGACAAGCAAAACAACAAGAACATTACCGTAAAAATTGACCTTGACGGTATTAGCCAAAGAATAGATGTGTTACCCGTTAAAGCATCCAATTATTGGAACTTACATTATATCAACGGCAAGCTGTATTACAATGAGCAACATTATAAGGGCAACAATAATTTCAAAGTATTTGACTTTAACAAACTAAAAGAAAAAACATTGGCAACGGGAATTTCGTTTGTTCCGGCTTATGACGGCAAAAAATTCTTGATAAAGAAATCCGGTAAATACTATGTAGTTGACACTCCGACAGAAAAATTGGATATCAGTTCAGACAATCAAGTGAATACCGATGACATGAAGGTGCTGGTAAACATAAAAGAAGAATGGAAACAAATTTTTGACGAAACTTGGAGGCAAATGCGTGACTTTTTCTACATGGAAAACATGCACGGTGTAGATTGGAAAGCCATGCACGATAAATATGCAGCACTATTGCCCTATGTAAACCACCGCAAAGATTTGACTTACATTTTGGGCGAAATGATTGGAGAGCTGAATATCGGACACGCTTATGTCGGAGGTGGAGATGTGCCAGATATTCGCAAAGTGTATTTGGGACTGCTGGGTGCTGAATTGGAAAAAGACGGCAGCGGCTACTTTAAAGTAAAAAAGATACTAAAAGGACAAAATTGGTGGGAAGACTACCGTTCGCCACTTACCGAAATAGGGGTTGATGTAAACGAAGGAGATTACATAACCGCCGTTAACGGACAAAGCACAAAGGAAATAGATGACATATACAAACTGCTTATCGGCAAAGCAAACAAATATGTAGAGCTTACCGTAAGTTCGAACAGCAACGGTAACAATCCGCGAAAAGTGGTTGTAAAACCTATAGCAAGTGAAGCAAATCTTTATTACTACAACTGGGTGCAAAACAACATTAAGAAAGTAAACGAGGCCACAAACGGACAAGTAGGTTACATTCACATACCGAATATGGTAAGTGAAGGCTTGAACGAATTTGTTAAATACTTCTACCCGCAACTTCAAAAACGTGCTTTGATTATAGACGACAGAGGAAACGGCGGTGGTAATGTATCGCCGATAATTATTGACAGGTTACGCAGGGAAATAACCCGTGCCAATATGTCGAGGGATGTTACTGCACCTGATTGGACACCGGAACAAGCATTCATAGGTCCGAAAGTGCTTTTGATAAACCAATATTCCGCATCGGACGGTGATTTATTCCCATACGGATTCAAGAAGCACAAACTCGGAAAAGTTATCGGTGTGCGTTCTTGGGGCGGTGTAGTTGGTATCAGAGGTCCATTGCCGATGATAGACGGCGGATATTTATATAAGCCGGAATTTGCATCTTATTCTGCAGAAAAAAGCGAATGGATAATAGAAGGACACGGTGTTGATCCTGATATAGTTGTTGAAAACGACCCGCACAAAGAATTTTTGGGTGAAGACCAACAACTTAACAAAGCAATTGAGGTAATAATGGAAGAACTTAAGAAATGGCCGGACAGGAAAGTTCCACCAATTCCACCCGCACCGGACAAAAGTAAATAATCAATAATAAAAAAGGCTGACCGCAACGTCAGCCTTTTTTATTTATCTACAGATTGCACAATTAATGCCTTACAACAAGTTTGCCTGTAAAAAGTACTTTCCCTCGGTTTTTAATTTGATAAAAGTATATTCCGTTGGATAAATCTGTGTTAATATATGTCTTTTTACCGGCTAAATTCTTTTCATAAACTTTGATACCCGTAACATCATAAATCTCAACCAATGTTTCTTTATTCACTTGGAAATCATTATTTAATTCAACAGTAAAATCACCATCCGTAGGATTCGGATAAACCACAAAAACCGGCATTTTCAAATCTGAAACATCTGTAGGATCAAATTTATAAACCCTTACATGACCTGCATTATCACCATTACCGTCATTGTTATAAGCACCAATGGCAACAGTAGTGGCATCACCGCTTAAACTCACTGAGCACCCGGAATAATCTCCTTCTGCTTCACCATTGATATCCTGTCCCATTTTTGTCCAGTTACCCGATAATAAAGTGTAAACACGAACATGACCTGCATTCGGATAACTTCCACTGTTATATATTGCGCCTATTGCTACTGTTTGACCGTCATCACTCAAACTCACGGAGTACCCCGAATAATCTCCTGCGGCTTCACCATTTATGCTTTGCCCCAATTGTGTCCAAGTCCCGTTTTCGTTACGGTATATACGCACCTGACCTGCATCAGGTCCTGTACCATCGTTATAAGGAGCCCCTATAGCCAATATTGTACCGTCTGCACTTAAACTTACCGAGTTTCCCGAATGTTCGTTATACTCACTGCCGTTTATAGCTTGTCCTACTTGCACCCAACTGTCATTCTCATTACGAAAAACACGCACCTGTCCGCCTCCTGTTTCCGCATCTCCAACATTGTACGGAGCCCCAACTGCCAACACAGATCCATCGGAATTTAAACTGACAGTATATCCAAACCTGTCGTATGCGGCTTCTCCGTCAATATCTTGTCCGATTTGTAACCAAGTATTTGAATCATACCTGTAAACACGGACATGCCCTGCCCAAGTGCCTGTCTCACTATTATAAATTGCACCGACAGCAACAACTTCACCGTCTGCACTTAAACTGACAGAATACCCGAAATGGTCAACATCGTTTTCACCAACGATATCAGGTCCTATTTGTTCCCAAGAGCCGTTAATATTCTTGTAAACACGAACAAGACCTTTCATAGTTCCGTTTTGATTACTGTAAGGGCAACCCACAGCCACAGTTGATCCGTCGGAACTGATTGAAACCGAAAAGCCTGCACCGTCGTCAACCATTCCTTCAATATCTTCACCTATTTGTGTCCATGTGCCATTATTATTTCTGAAGACTCTGACTTGTCCCGCATCAGAACCATTATCATCATTTTTATATGCACCTATTGCCACTACAGATCCGTCGGTATTTACTGCAACTGAATATCCCGACATATCTCCGGCAACATCTCCGTCAATATCTTGACCTACCTGAAGCCAAGCTTGTGCATTCAAAACAATGTAAGAAAATAAAAGACCTGTAATAAACACTAATGATTTCTT
>JALWKH010000151.1:4927-5323 GCA_026996635.1 Bacteroidales bacterium
AAACAGCATAAAGTTCAAAAGTTGTTTTTCCTGTCTTAATATTTTTAATCTCTACGGCAAAATCTCCGTTAGTGGGATTCGGATAAACCGATGTTGTCAATAAATCCACATCATTTACTGCCGCAGGATGAAACCGGTAAACCCTTACATGTCCGGCATCCACACCATTACCGTCATTAAAACAAGATCCTGCAGCAACAGTCATACCATCTCCACTCAAACTTACAGAACAACCAAAATTGTCGTTTTCCGCTTCTCCGTTTATATCAGACCCAACCTGGATCCAAATACCGGTTTCTGAAACATATTGAAAAACCCTTACTTGTCCTGCCTCATCTCCATTAGTACCATTGTATTTGCTACCTATTGCAACAAAATCTCCCTCAGTATTTAAAC
>JALWKH010000152.1 GCA_026996635.1 Bacteroidales bacterium
GACGAAATTTACGAAGCAATCCATAACGGCGAAGAAATAAATTTGAATTATTGCTACATCAAAAATTTTTCATTAACCACATATCGCCGCTATTTCGGGTTGGAAAAACAAAGCGTAATAGAGATAAAAAAGTTTTCGGCTCACAATGCCGTATTTGAATCTTATATTTCTACGGATTTTTCTTTTGCTCATTTCTTGGACGGAAATTTTGATGTCAGCAGCTCATATTTTTTGAGAGGACAACTGATTTTCAACAACAGTACATTCGGAGAAGGCAAAAAGAATTTTTCTTATATTTTTTTGAGAAATGGCAACTTTGACTTCAGTAACACCAATTTCGGCACCGGTGACCTGATTTTCAAAAACTCTATTTTCGGTGACGGCGAAAAATCGTTTCACGACACAAGTTTTGGTGACGGTGAGAAAAACTTTTCAAATGTTGACTTCGGTAACGGCGATATTTTATTCATACACACGCAATTCGGAAACGGCAAAGTACAGTTTAAAATTACCAGATTCGGAAACGGCATAAAAGACTTTCATTACTCATCATTCGGCAAGGGAGATATTTCTTTTGAACGTGCAGAATTTAATAACGGTGAAGTAAACTTTTCCAAGATAGACTTCGGCAGCGGCAAACTAAATTTTAACAGGGCTATTTTCGGACAAGGAAATATTACCTTTGAAGGCAGTGAACTGAAAAACGGGAAAGCCACTTTCAAAAAGACCGAGTTCGGCGAGGGTGAAATAAACTTTGAAATAACCGATTTTTCCACTTCATTGCTTATTTTCGACAAATCCGACTTGTCCCGGTCCAAAATGTCATTCAACGGGTCAAGGATTAAAGAACTCTCGCTAAAAACCTGTAACATAGATAAATATCTGGACTTAAGAGTGGAAAAATGTTCTCACCTCGATTTGTCCGACACAATAGTGCGTGATATAATAGATTTTTTCCCGGGTGACAATAAAGTAGAAATAGATTCTCTGAATTTTGAGGGCATGCGTCTTCTCGGGAACCTGTTGTTGGACTGGAATAAAAATAGAATCTACGACTTGATTGTATCACAAACCAATACCGGAGATGCACAAAAGGCAGAACAATTCCGTATCCTTAAAAAGAACTTCTCCGACATAGGGCGGTACGACGACGAAGACAAAGCTTACCTTGAATTTAAAAGGTACGAGGAAAAATCCCTTTTCAAACAAAAAATGCAACAAAACACTTGGTCCCGCATTATATATATGCCAATACACTGGTTCAAATTGTTGGTTTTCGACAAAATGGGACACTATGCCACAAATCCGGTACGCGTGCTATTGTCGATGTTTATTGTTTATTCTACTTTTTCACTTACATATTTTGTCCTAATTCTAATCAAATTGGGAGATATCGTTTCGGGAATAGGAGGCACACACGCAGAAATATCAACTTTGGCCAAATCTTTTTTCTTTGCGGCAATCACCTTTCTTACAATTGGTTACGGCGACTTCTATCCGATGGGAGTAATCAGGTTTCTTTCATCAATAGAAGGTTTTACAGGCGTATTTATGATGAGTTACTTCACGGTGGCATTTGTCAGAAAAATACTCCGTTAAAATCCCTGCTTTTAGTTATTTTTTCAGTAACAAAAAGATTTTATTTTAGCAAAAAAAATTAAGAAAATGAGCACAACAGAAATTCAAAACGAAATAATAGAAGATTTTTCCGTATTTGACGACTGGATGGACAAGTACCAGTATATTATGGACTTGGGCAAAGAACTAGACCCGATTCCCGACGACCTGAAAAAAGATGAATTTTTGGTAAACGGTTGCCAGTCAAAAGTGTGGGTTATACCTGAATTCAAAGACGGCAAATTGTTTTTCAAAGCGGACAGCGATGCTTTTATCACAAAAGGTATTGTTGCCCTGCTGCTTAAGGTTTTCAACGGCAGAACTCCAGAAGAAATTCTTAATACAGATTTGTTTTTCATAAAAGAAATAGGAATTGACGAACACCTGTCTATGAGCCGGGCAAACGGACTTAACGGAATGATTGAAAAAATAAGGGATTACGCTAAACAATTCAAAAATTAAGACGCTATGGAAGAAAACAAAAATAAACAAGAAGAAACACAACAAAGCAATAAAGAAGAAAAAAAGAAAGATAAAAGCAATTGCGATAAAGAAAAGGTAAAAGAACAGATAATAAAAGTTTTGCAGAATGTTTACGACCCTGAAATTCCCGTTGACATCTGGAATCTCGGCCTTGTATATAAACTTGAAATAAGCGATGATTTTAATGTTTATATCGAAATGACACTTACTGCTCCCGGATGTCCTGTTGCAGGTGATATTATTCAAGATGTTTATTACAATATTGCAGCCTTGCCTTGTGTTGAAGCAGTAGATGTAAACCTGACTTTCGATCCGCCTTGGAATCAAGATATGATGACGGAAGAAGCCAAACTACAACTCGGCTTGATGTAAATCATCAACTAAAATTCAATAACATAAGTACAAGAACGCCCGCCTTCCAAGCGGGTTTCTTTTGTTATATCCAAATAAACTTTTGAATTGGGATTATGTGAATACTTTTTCACCAATCGTGAGATAATACCAAGGTCAAACCTGCTCGGATAGGGATTCTCACATACCATTACGGCATACCCTTTTTCTTCATCAAATTCAGTTAAGGTGTAATGCCCTATTCCCTCCAACATCTTCCCTGTAACACTATCATACATTATTTTACCATTCAACCTGTGATTCATATGGTAAGCTACATCTAATTTTTTCAACGCCTCTTCAAGGGTATTTATCTCAGGAAAATAAGCATTATCGGGAATTGACTCTCCAATCATATGTAATATTGTCTCCCCAAGTATATTTTCAATATCCGAAAAACAATTAAGCCATAACTGCTGATTAAACCATTCTTTATCCGAAGCTAAATCTATATTGTTTTTAAGAAGTATCTCTTGCCTGATATCCTCTCCAACAGGTAGCGCTCTTATCACAGAACCGATTGTGTTTTTATTTACTTCCACATTAGGATTGTATGCCCTGTAAACGCTCATATAATCAGCTTTCCTGCAAAATTACAATTTTTTATTAAACAAAAAACCGGCAAAGATTTTACAAATCCCTGCCGGCCTTAAAAGTTATCCTGGAATTTTGCTGTTAACTTCCTTATCTTCTGCTCATTCCTTCAGGTTTCTCAATTAAAACTTTTCTGGAAAGTTTTAACTTACCTTGGTCATCAATTGAAAGCAATTTAACCTTTACCTTATCTCCCACGTGTAAAATATCTTCAACTTTGTCAATTCTCGCCCAATCAATCTCGGAAATATGCAAAAGTCCCGACACTCCCGGTAAGATTTCCACAAATGCTCCGTAAGGCTTAATGGCAATAACTTCTCCCATATAAGTTTCACCAACCTCAGGCACAGCCAACAAACCTTTTATCATCTGTGTAGCCTTTTCCACTTTGTCATAACTGTCACCCATTATTTCCACAACACCCTTGTCTTCAAAGTCAGTGTCAATGTAAATTATAGTATCTGTCTTTTGCTGTATGCTTTGTATCATTTTTCCGCCGGGACCGATAATAGTTCCTATCATATCTTTCGGCACATCAAACCTTACAATCTTAGGTGCATGCGGCTTAAATTGCGGACGTGGTTCACTTATTACTTCAAGCATTTTGCCAAGGATATGTTCCCTGCCTCTTTTAGCTTGTTCCAGAGCCTTGGTCATAATTTCATAAGAAAGCCCGTCTATCTTTATATCCATCTGGGTAGCGGTAAGTCCGTCTCTTGTTCCAGTTACTTTAAAGTCCATATCTCCGAGGTGGTCTTCATCTCCGAGTATATCGGAAAGAACGGCATACTTACCTGTTTCCGGGTCGGTAATAAGCCCCATTGCAATACCTGATACCGGTTTAGTAATTTGCACACCTGCATCCATTAACGCCAATGTACCGGCACATACGGTAGCCATTGAAGACGAACCGTTAGATTCCAATATATCCGAAACCACTCTTATGGTATAAGGATTTTCATTTTCATCTTTCGGAATTACATATTCCAATGCCCTGTGTGCCAAATTTCCGTGTCCTATTTCCCTTCTGCTCGGACCTCTCATAGGTCTTGCATCACCTGTGGAATATGGCGGGAAATTATAATGAAGAATAAATTTTTCTTCGCTTTGATATACAACTCCGTCTATCGACTGTGCATCCATTTTGCTTCCCAATGTTACGGTTGACAAAGATTGGGTTTCACCTCTGGTGAATACAGCCGAACCGTGAGCCGAAGGAAGAACATCCACTTCACACCAAATAGGCCTGATTTCATCTAACTTTCTGCCGTCCAAACGAACACCTTCATTAAGAATCATTTGCCTAACAACTTCCTTCTTCAAATCGTGATAATATTTGTCAATCAATTTTTCGTTTACTTCTCCGTCTTCACCTGCTTCAGCTTTAAGATTTTCAATGTATTCTTTCTTTATTTTGTCAAAAGCTTCGCTTCTTTCGTGCTTATTTTTGATAAATGATTTGGCAACTCCGTAAACTTTATCTTTAAGGTCGTTCCAGATTTTTTGTTTTAGTTCTTCATCTTCTTCAGGTTTCGGATAATCCCTCTTTTCTTTCTTACCTGCCGCTTCTTCCAATTTGAGTTGTGCTTCACATTGTTTCTTTATAGCTTCATGGGCAAACTTAATTGCTTCCACTAGGTCGGCTTCCTGCACTTCTTTCATTTCGCCTTCTACCATCGTTACGTCCTTCATTGTAGCACCAACGATGATATTTATATCAGCCCTGTCAAGTTCATCATAATGGGGATTTATCTTAAATTGACCGTCTATTCTTGCCACTCTGACTTCAGAGATAGGACCTTTGAAAGGTATGTCCGATACCATAAGAGCGGCAGAAGCTGCAAGTCCGGCAAGTGCATCGGGTGGAGTGTTCTTATCACCGGAAATTAATTCTACAGTTACAAATGTTTCGGAACGGTAGTCATCCGGGAATAAAGGACGCAAAGCCCTGTCAACAAGTCTTGCTATAAGGATTTCATAATCAGACGGTTTAGATTCTCTTTTGATAAAACCGCCCGGGAAACGTCCCATTGCAGAAAATTTTTCTCTGTACTCACAGGACAATGGCAAAAAGTCAACATCTTCGCGGGGTTCTTTTGAGGATACTACTGTAGCCAATAGCATTGTGTTGTCTAATTTCAAAACGACAGAACCGTGTGCTTGTTTAGCCAATTTACCGGTTTCAAGGATAATTTCCCTGCCATCGTCCAATTTAATTGTTTGTCTAATTA
>JALWKH010000153.1 GCA_026996635.1 Bacteroidales bacterium
GTACTATAGCTACTAAACGGGAAAATGAATTTTTAAGAACACAAAAAGATGTGATTTGTGAAATTGTAAAAGAAAACAATCCGTCATTAGTTAACCTCGTAAATATTTAGAAAATGAAAAAAATCAGATTTTTTATTGCAATGCTTTTGTATGCAACATTATTGCAAGCACAAAACAACGGCTTTAACTACAAAGCACAGATAACCGATAACGGCAGTGTTGTCGCAAACCAATCCGTTGATGTTAGGTTTACTATTCTCGAAAACGGTTCTACCGTTGTTTATGAAGAAACGCAAACAGCAACAACGGACGCATCGGGTATTTTTATTGTAAACATCGGAGAAGGAACTGTGGTAAGCGGTGATTTTTCAGCAATTAACTGGGCAAATGAACAATTTTTGAAAGTAGAAATCAATACCGGAAACGGATATACGGATTTCGGCACTACTGCTTTTCATCCGGTGCCTACCGCAAAATATGCCGATAAAGCCGGAAATGTTTTCAGCGGTGTTTTCGATAGTTTGTCAAATATACCTACCGTTTTTTACAAGGTGCAAACAACAAGCTATCCTACAACCGTTGATGATAATATTTATAGAAACGGTGCCATTATTTTAGGACAGCAGGATTTAGACCAAAACGATACAAAAATAAGAATATTCAAGGATGTTTCAAGCGGTGGTACAGGTGATGATATTGTTAATTTCGAAAACCTAATTCAAGGAACGGGAACTCTTGACCAAACAGGCATTTTGAATACATTATCAGGCGATAATGGCGGAGGTCAAGTTGTTGCTATTCAAAATGATATAAATAACAATGGAAGCGGCCGCAGATTCGGTTTGATTAATAACTTGTCCGGCACAGGTACAGGAAAACATTACGCAGTTTTCAACAATCTTTCGGGTACTGCTACCGGAATGCAAATAGGAACTTACGACAGCATTTCAAATTCAAGCGATGCTATGATCTGTGCAAAATTTTCCGTTATCAACTCAAACGGAAGCGGCACTCATACCGGCACATACAACGAAATAAATAACGGTACAGGTTATATTTATGCAAGTTGGAACAACATTTATTCAAACACCGACAGTATTGCAATTGCAAATTATAATTCTATCAGCAGCGGTAACAGTGCCGAAAGAGTTGGTACATACAATTATTTAACCAGTTCATCTAACAACAAAATGGTCGGGACGAGAAATGAAATTCAGGGTAGTAGCAGTGCAGACCATTGTGGTGTGGAGAATATCTTTGATAATGATAACGGAACGGGAATAGGTGTAAAAAGCACATTTACAAACAACCAAGGTTTATGTTACGGTATGTATAATAATTTCACCGACAATTCAGACAAGACTTGGGGGTTATATAACGAGTTCACAGGACAGGATATGAAAGAACAAACTTGTATTGAAAATAAAATATCGGGAAAAGTAAACAATAATAATTTAAAACAAATCGGATTGAAAAATGATATATTTATAGATGGTAGTGTTTCCAATGGATGGGGGTCTTACAATAACAATTATTACGGAGTATTTAATGATATTCACGGATCTACCGGCAGTAGAATATATGGGGTGTATAATGACCTAAGTGCAAATGATGCTGAATTTATTATCGGTTATGGAAATTTTATAACCGGAGGTAATACAGGACAGACTGCTGTAGGGTTAGATAATACTGTATTTGATGAAGGAGGAGAAAATGCTACAATAATAGGTATTCAAAATTATATAAGTGGAATTGGTGATAGTGCTCATTACGGAGTTATAAATGATATATCCGTTAATTACCAATCTACGGGTAAAGTTTATGGTACAAAAAATATTATACAACACAGTGGTACGGATACTGTTTTTGCTACATATAATTCTTACGGAACAGATTTTACTTATTTATATGGTACACACGGAAATGGCATTAAATACGGTACTTACAATTATATTCCTTCATCGGTAAATGGTACACATATAGCGGTTTACGGAAAAGCAACGAAGTCAGGCTCTTATGCCGGTCAATTTATCGGCGATGTGGAAATAAGCCAAAAACTTAAAGCTCCAACCTCCGGTGATGCTGATATGAAAGCCTATGTTTACGGTTTTGTAGGATATGACGGCACCAATTATTCCGATCGTTCATCAAGCGGGTATAGTATTTCAAAGGTCGGAACAGGAATTTACAAAATAACACTAACAAGTTTATCTACCGACGATTATCACTATGTGGTAAGCGTAACTTCCGAAATAGGTGGAGGTGGCGTGCCGGTTTTTGCAGCAACCGATTATGTGGGAACAAGCGGACACCAAAACGAGTTTTATGTTAAAACTTATGATTTGAGCGGTAATCTCGTTGATAATTCTTTCCATTTTGTTGTTTATAAAAAATAAAAATTATGGTTAGAAATGTTCTTTTAATAATAGTTTTCGTATTAACTGCTGCAAGATTGCAGGCTCAAACGGAAATAAAACGAAGTGCAATATCTCCGGTCGGATATACAACTACCGCAGGAAGTGTAAAACTTCTGTGCGCAGCAGGCGAATTGGCGGTAAATGAAAACACACAAGGTACGGTGCATCTTTCCGAAGGTTTTATTAATCCGGAATTGGCTGTTATTACTGGCGTAGCGGAATATGTAAATAGCGGAATTGATGTTACTGTTTTTCCTAATCCGGCAACAGATTTTATTAATGTTAAATTTTCAAAACCTGCAACTTACAAAATAGATTTGTATTCCGCAGAAGGTAAGATGATTGCAACCTATACAACCGGCAATACCGTAAAACAAATACCTGTAAGTAATCTTTCTTGCAGAGAATATTTGTTAATCATAAAAAATACAAATGACAGAGCATACAAAACTTTTAAACTTATAAAAGAATAGTTCTTAAATGTGGATTAATGCAATTTAAAAAGATTGATAATCAAATTAAAACACTTAAGTTATGAGAAAAATTTTAATTTTATTAGGAGTGGCTCTTATGGGAGTAGCAGCAAAGTCTCAAAGTCTGACATTTTCAAGCGAAATTCAATTGACAAATGTGCAGCCGTACCAATACAACAGTGTTGAGGTGTGCAGTTTTAACAACAACAGCGAATTGATAGACTTTCTTGCTACCTATAGCAACAAACTGGTTTGGTACGAAACGGATTACAATCAAACGGTGACCGAACATTTGATTGATCAAGTTTCAGGAGGAAGTTATCCGCATTTTATTGCCGCAAAAGCTTGCCAACTGGTAAATGATTACAGTAATGTACACGATGATATTATTGCACTCTACCGCGATGACGATGTTGATGACATCAAACTCGTTACTTACACGAACGACGGAAGTAATAATTTTTCTTCGGCAAATATCATAAGTTCAACTTTGTCTATGCCGGTATCTTTGACTGTTGCAGATGTTAATCACGATTATTGTGCCGATATTCTTGTTGCTTCTGACGGTTATATTTTATTGTTCTTAAACGATGGATCGGGAAATTTTACAAGTGATACCATTGTTGCCGGAGAAATTGACTACCCGCCGTTTATAAAGACTGCCGATTTGAATGGAGACAACAATATTGACATTATTACAAATACCAATAACGACCTTCAATGGCTGGCGGGTGACGGTGCAGGGAATTTCGGTGCCGCCCAGACTTTAAACCTTGGTGAAACTTCTCCGGTATACAATATTTTGATTAAAGATTTTGACGGTGACGGAGATAAAGACATTGTAACCCAAAACAGTACGAATACTACCAAGTTATACAAAAATGACGGTTCGGAGAATTTTACATTTGATCACGAAATTTTTGCGGAAGCCGATAGTTGGACAACATCTATGGCACCGGGAAATTATGACGGAACATGGTCTTCCGAATACAATGATATCCTTACCGGTGTTTCGTCAAACGGTGATGCACCGCAAATAACTTTACTGATAAACGATGACAGCGGCAATTTTATTGATACTATTCAATTTGAAACTTCTTCGGATACTATTGTTAATTTGTTTTCGATAGATTACAATTTTGATACTTGTATGGATGTAGTTGCAGCAACCTGTTACAGTATTGTATGGTTCAAAGGAACATCGTGCAATACCACAACAAGTGTTAATGAATTGAATAAAGAATCCGAACTAAGTTTTTATCCGAATCCGGCAAAAGAAGTATTACACATTAATAACCCAGATGGAGACAGTAAAACTGTAGAAATTAAGGACATTACAGGCAAAACAGTAAAAACTGTGTTTGTATCAGAAAATAAACAAACTATAAATTTAAGCAACTTATACAAAGGCATATAGTTTATTTCAATAAATAATGGTAAATCAAGCGAAATTAAAAAGCTTATAATCAATTAACTCTGGCGCTTTTATGAAAAAAATGAAAAAGGAATAAAAGCAGAGATCGTCATAGATATTTAATTTTTTTCTACTTCCTCAATAATTCTCTTAAATTCTTCAGGATTATTAAATCTCATATAAACTGAAGCAAATCTTATGTATGCAACAGCATCTAAAGATTTTAGATGCCTCATAACCTCTTTTCCTATTTCCTCACTACTTATCTCTTTAACTCCTTTTTCTCTTATGCTTTGCTCTACTTCCTCAGCTATTCTCTCTATTTCCTTTAAAGATATAGGTCTTTTTTGAGTAGCTTTTTTAATCCCTTCTATTATCTTTTCTATCTTGAACTCCTCTCTTCGTCCATCTTTCTTTACAACTAATGTGCTAAGTTCTGCACGTTCATACGTAGTGAATCTTCTGCTACACCTATCGCATTCTCTTCTTCTTCTTATAACTTTCATATCCTCAGTATATCGAGAGTCAATAACTCTTGTTTCTAAATTTCCACAAAAAGGGCAGCGCATGTTAATCACATTTACTATAATTGCATTCAGGATTCATGCAAACATAACACCCTTCTTCTATTTTTAAAGTTTTCATATTACATTGAGGACAAATTCTAAAAAGGTCTCCTCCATCTAAGGTGGTTTGCGAAGATGGAGACATAGAGACAGGCTCTTTACCTTCTTTATTTACAACTTCTACGGGCAAATTTTGTGAGGTGTGAGAGGTACTCGCAGGTTGAGATATAGATGGAATACCCAAAGGTGCAACACTAAATTCAAGTAATGTTTTATCAGATTCTTTTTTCAATAAACCAATATCAACAAAAAATTCTTCCATAACCTCTGCTATTTCCGCATATAAACTATGAATATATTTTCCATTTTTAAAATAACCTCCATTAGGATCATGAA
>JALWKH010000154.1 GCA_026996635.1 Bacteroidales bacterium
CTCATTGAGATGACAATAAAAGAATTTAATACACAAGACACTGTAGAAGTTTCATCTGACGAAACCACCAAAGCATACAAACCCGACAACGAAGAACAATCGCCCGATACGGTTGAAATAGGCTTCGGTAATTTTAAGATGATAGTTATTGACAACCCCGACCATTCAATAGTAAAAATGTATTCGGAAAAAAACGGCAACGACACTACAAAAAAAGTTATTTTCGAATCATCGGAAGAACAAGAAACAGAACCGGCAGAACAGGAAGAAGATTATGATGATGACAGCAATACCTCAGCAACTCCGGAAAAAACAATAAAATTCAGGTTCAAAAAAAGTGATGAAAAGGAATTTGAAGCAGATTGGGCAGGTGTTGAACTTGGAATAAACACCTGGTATAACGGCAACAATTTTGATATGCCTGCCGGATACGGCAACATGGAACTGAATTACGGCAAATCTTGGTTTTTCAACATAAATGCACTTCAATACAAAGTAGGACTGATAAAAGACAATCTGGGTTTTGTAACCGGTTTGGGATTCGGGTTCAGCAACTACAGATTCCTGAAAAGCAGCCTTACACTTCCCAATCCGGACACAGCAATAGGTGTCATTGACACAAGCTATGATTATGTAAAAAGCAAATTGCAAACAACATATTTGCGCCTGCCACTTTTTATGGAAATTAAATTGCCTGAAAAAAGTAACTTTCACATTATGGTCGGTGCTATAGGACAATTACTCATAGGTTCACATACCAAATATGTTTACTACACAAACAATAATTTTATAAAAAACAGATCAACAGTAAAAAGCCACAACATAACATATCTAAATATGCTGAATTACTCCCTGTCCGTAAGAATAGGAATAGAAAATGTAACAATCTTTATGGATTACGGAATGTTACCGGTATTTAAAACCAACAGGGGACCCGAAGTTTATCCCGTTAATTTCGGTATAAATTTAACGTTTTAATGAAAATCACACATTTTTTGTGGTTTACAAACATGAAATTATAAAAAACTAAACTGATGAAAACAAATTTTTTTAAAGGTACTGCACAATTAAGTATGCTATTTTTTTCAATATTCTTTCTTTGTACCACCATTACAAAAGCACAATCAAAAAATAGTCTTCCTGTGGACTCATTAAAGAAAATCACTATAGTTTACCAAAAGCCCGTAAACACTGAAGCAACCTATTTAGGGTCAATAAAAGTTCCCGAAAAATTTGTATTTTTTCACGGAAATAAAAATCTAAAGGAAGAAACTATTGCAGAATTGAAAAAACAAGCCGAAGAAAAAGGCGGTAATATTGTATATGTTAATAATTATACAACAAACGGATTAGGATTGATTTTCACAAGAACCGTATATGCTTGTGTGTATAAACTCAAACAGGAAAAATAATTTTTAAAATAAATAAATATATTTGTCAGATAAACAATAAAAAAGATAACAATATGAACTCAAAAAAAATCGTAGGTTACACGTTGGCAATAATGGTGGTAATAGTTACAGTAGTTGCCATACTCGCTATTTGGGATATAATTGATTTGCAGAATGTTACGGCTAAACTGATTAAGTCGCTCATTATAATATTCTTCTCCTCCGTGGTAATACTTTTTATTTACGGAGTTGTAATGAAAGAAGGCGGAAATTAGGATTTTTATTTCCAACACTCGTTGAAATTATTTTTCTTGATAAGTTTTATGTAAGAAACAAACCATTCGCGAAGGTAAGAGTGTAAGTTTTTGCAGCATTCCAATTGATTTGATGATGTAAAATTTTTATAACATTCTTTTACTTTTTCCAAAAGTTCGGTGTGTAGTTTTTTATGTAACTCATATTTGTTTTTGTCGCAATCTATCAGATTGATATCCTTTTCTATCATATAATGTTCTATATAAAAAATGATTTCGAAGAAAATATCGTGAATGTTTTTTCTGCAACCTTTGTTTATGGCATCTGCAAGTTTGTTGATAATGGTCACAAACCTTTTGTGCTGGTCGTCGAGCAATGTATTTGATGTAATATATTCTTTTTTCCACAAAATATATTCAATTTCTTTTGAAGCCATAACAATATTTTTGGGCAAAAAAATAAAAGAAAGAAAAACAGGATAATGACAAAAGTCAATAAAAATAAAAAAGGGGCTTTTTTGTGCCCCTTATGTTTTATGAAACCTTTGCGGTATTTTCCACACGCTGCTTGGCATAATCAATGTTTATAACAAATTTTTTCTTCTTTGAAGAAGGTGCTTCAAACATCGCATCATTCATTATTTTTTCGAGTATCGTCCTTAAACCTCTGGCACCGAGTTTGTTCTCCATTGCTTTTTCTACCACATAATCAATCACTTCATCTTCAAAAACCAATTCTACCCCATCCAACTTAAACAAATGCTTATATTGCTTTATCAATGAATTTTTGGGCTTCAATAGAATTTCTTTCAATGCCTCTTTGTCCAAAGGATGTAAGAATGTCAGCACAGGCATACGGCCTATTAGTTCGGGGATAAGTCCGTATGTCTTCAGGTCTTGGTGTGTGATATATTGCAAGAAATTTTCTTTATCGACTTTTTGCACTTCTTGCGACGCTTTAAAGCCTACGGCTTTAGTATTCATTCGCCTTGCAATGATTTTTTCTATTCCGTCAAAAGCACCACCTGCTATGAAAAGTATGTTTTTTGTGTTTACTTGGATAAATTTTTGCTCGGGATGTTTTCTTCCTCCTTGCGGCGGAACATTAACAATCGTACCTTCAAGCAATTTGAGTAATCCTTGTTGCACACCTTCACCGGAAACATCGCGGGTTATGGAAGGATTATCACTTTTTCTTGCAATTTTGTCTATTTCGTCAATGAACACTATTCCTCTTTCCGCCCTCGCTACATTATAATCGGCAGCCTGCAACAACCGGCTCAAAATGGACTCGACATCTTCGCCGACATATCCCGCCTCGGTAAACACCGTTGCATCAACAATGGTAAAAGGAACACTCAACAGTTTGGCAATGGTTTGGGCAAGCAAAGTTTTTCCAGTACCGGTTTCGCCAACCATTATTATATTGGACTTGTCAATTTCTATATCGCCCGAACTGCCGGAATTTATCCTTTTGTAATGATTGTAAACAGCAACGGAAATTACTTTTTTTGCTTCTTCTTGCCCGATTACATACTGATCCAGGAAAGCCTTGATTTCTTTGGGCTTTGGTATTTCCAATTTCTCATCTATTCCTGCAACACCTTTTACCCTTCCGCTTGAAATTTCTTCTTGCAAAATATCATATGCGGCTGTAATACAATTATCACAAATGTTTGCTTCCAGCCCGCTAATCATAAAATTCACTTCATTTTCACTTCTTCCGCAAAAAGAACATTTTCTTTTTCCCTTCATATCTTCCTGTTATTTTCCTTTCCTTACCAACACTTCGTCAATCATACCGTATTTTACGGCTTCTTCTGCAGTCATCCAAAAATCACGATCCGCATCTTTTTCAATTTGTTTAACTGTCTTGCCCGTATGCTGCGAAATTATTTCGTAAAGTTCTTTCTTTAGTTTTATTATTTCCCTAGCTGTAATTTCAATATCAACGGCTTGTCCTTCAACACCTCCCATTGGTTGATGTATCATCACACGGGAATGTTTAAGTGCAGACCTTTTTCCTTTTTCGCCTGCACACAGCAAAATAGCACCCATAGATGCCGCTATCCCGGTACAAATAGTTGCCACATCCGAAGAGATATATTGCATTGTATCGTAAATTCCCAATCCTGCATATACGGATCCTCCGGGAGTATTCAAATAAATTTGAATGTCTTTATTCGGATCGGTAGATTCCAAAAAGAGCAACTGTGCCTGAACAACATTTGACACATAATCGTCAATCGGAACTCCCAAGAAAATTATTCTGTCCATCATAAGCCTTGAGAACACGTCCATTGTGGCAATATTCAAAGACCTTTCTTCTATAATCATAGGAGAAATGTAACTGTTTACAAAAGCAGCATATTTATCAAGTGTTGTTCCGCTTACCCCCAAATGTTTGGTAGCATACTTATAAAATTCGTCTTGTTTTTTCATATCAGGTAATTTTTTAATTCACTTTGTAAAGGTAAAAAATATTTTTCAAAAAAAGGTATTTCCGAACCTTACGTCCGAAAATACCTTTCTTACAAATTCAAAGGATATATAACTAACTTATTTTGTTACTCCTTTTACTTTTTGATCATACAATTTTTCCAATTCGCCGAAACTTATTGCCTTTTCTTCAGGTTTATTTTTTTCAAGAAGTGCATTAACGATTTTATCCCAAGCTACAGCCATAAATATTTGATTGTAAAGATTTTCATCTTTGTAAAGAGATTCTTTGACTTGATTTATTAATTCTTCGTTACCTTCAAACGTCGTAATGCCGTATTGAACCAAGTAACCTTTTGCATACTCTGTATAAAGATTATCAATATCTTCTTCGGTTACTTTTACCTCCAACTTCTTCAATAAATGGTCAACAATTATGTCTAGCTTGAGAGATTTAAGAGTTTCTTCCCAGTATTTGTCAATATCTTCTTGCTTGTTACCTCTTTCCAGCAAGTATCTTTTTAGAAAATCTTCAGGTAATTTAATATCTATTTTAGTAAGAAGATATTCTTCCAATTCTTTGCGGAACAAGTCTTTGGCAAGTCTTTCACCTCCTTTTTCCCCTCATTCTTTTCTCCTGTCTCTGCATTCTTCTTATCCTTTTCCACATCAATTTCCATTGACTCACCTTTCTTCAGAGCCTTAAATTCATTGCTTTTATCGTCGGAAGTAAAACTGTCTTGAATAAAAGGTACATTTTCTATTTTCAGCGGTTCTGATTTTTCCGGGTCACTTATTTCTTCCAGCACACCGTAAACCACTGCTCTATCGGTTTCTCTCTCATCAACTTCTTTCCAATCTCCGAATTGCTGCTTGTAAAGTTTTATCCTGGTTTCAATATCTTCATCAGTTACTTCTACTTTATAAAGTGGAATTTCTATTTTTTCTTTTTCAGGATCAAAATCAATTTCTGGTCTGAGTAAAACATCAAAATAAAATTCAAACTTATCCGGATTTTTGAAATCTGCTATGTTTTTATGGTTAGCTGATGATATGGGATTAAGTACAACGTCAACATCTTTCAAATAATCACCAAGTGCGGATGAAATCTTTTTTTCAATAACTTCACCCAAAACACTTTCTCCCACTCTTTTTTCAATTAAGCTCAAAGGTGCCAGT
>JALWKH010000155.1:0-2680 GCA_026996635.1 Bacteroidales bacterium
GGCATATTTGAAAATACACGGCAAAAGCGGAGTTTTCTTCATAGAAAAGCTTTACAAGAGATTTGAACCCGAACTGCAACATGCAGGTATCGGCACAATTAACGAAATTTATGACGGAGATCCGCCACATGCACCGAGAGGAGCAATTTCTCAAGCATGGAGCATTGCAGAACTTAGAAGAATGAAAAAACTTATCAATTATTACAAACACCTAAAAACCACTTAGCAGATGAAAGTTTTGATGTTCGGGTGGGAATTTCCGCCACACATTACGGGAGGATTAGGCACGGCTTGTTACGGACTTACAAAGAGTTTGACCAAGCAAGGAGTCGAGGTGATTTTTGTAGTGCCTAAATTATTCGGGGAAGAAGACCAAAGTTTTATGAGAATATTAGGAGCGGAAGATATCCCCGTGGAAGTTACCGACAAAAGAATAAAAAAGATTTTCGATAAGCTGACATATATTGAAGTATCTTCGTCACTTGTGCCGTATCTTTCACCGGAGGAATACAAAAAGTTTCTTGAAGAATACAAATTGAAAGATGTTGAGGTTTCGGAAAATATATTTTCTACAAAATTTAAATTTTCGGGGAAATACGGACCAAATATTTTTGAGGAAGTAGCAAGGTATGCAATAATTGCGGGAGTATTGGCACAACAGAATGATTTTGATATAATTCACGCACACGATTGGCTTACATATCCTGCAGGCATTGCCTCAAAAAGAGTGAGCGGAAAAAAACTTGTTGTTCATGTACACGCCACTGAATTTGACCGGAGCGGCGAAAATATAAACAGGGAAGTTTACAATATAGAAAAGCAAGGAATGGAAGAAGCCGATTTAGTAATTACCGTTAGTAATTACACACGGAACATTGTGATAACAAAGTACGGAATAAATCCCGATAAGGTCTTCACGGTACACAACGGAGTAGAACCTATTGCCAATACTGAGCATTTCAAGGTAAAGAAAAATTTGCCCTACAAGATAGTAACATTTTTAGGCAGAATAACATTCCAAAAAGGACCGGATTATTTTGTAGAAGCTGCACACAAAGTTTTGCAAAAATCTGAAGATGTTCATTTTGTTATGGCAGGAAGCGGCGATATGCTAAACAGGATAGTAAAACGTGTTGCCGAACTCAGAATGGGAGACAAATTTCATTTTACGGGTTTCTTGAAAGGCAATGAGGTTTATAAAATGTATGCAATGAGTGATGTGTATGTAATGCCTTCCGTATCCGAACCTTTCGGCATTGCACCGTTGGAAGCCATGCAAACCGATGTACCGGTAATAATTTCCAAACAATCAGGTGTGTCAGAAGTTTTAAATCACGCCATAAAAATTGATTTTTGGGATGTTGATGCAATGGCAGACTCAATATATGCACTGCTACATTATGACGGCATCAGAAAATTGTTCAAAAAATACGGCAAGCAAGAAGTTATCAACTTAAGATGGGATAACGCAGCATATTTGGTTAAGGTGTTATATCAAAAATTGTTGGGTCAAAGGTGAAAAAAATCCGGCTTTCTATTTTATTAGCTTTTTTTACCATTTCGGCAAAACCGCAAGTAATTGACAGCATAAAATACTTTATGTCCGAATCAAAACCCAAATTCTTTTTTCAATTCAACAACAGGGGGTCATTTGTTCAGAACCGCACTGCAGCAGTTACAGCTTTTTTGTTGGGGCTATCTTATTCCAAACGAGTAAAGTTTGCTTTAACAGCAGGCAAGGTAACGTCCAAAGTTTATAAGAATATTTTGACATCTGACGGAGATACAACATTGGGAACTTTGCAAATGTGGTTTGGAGGAATTCATTTCGAATATTCGTATTTCAAAAACAGGCACTGGGAAATAAGTCTACCTATAAGCCTGAGTTTATCTTTAAGCAATTATTACATCTACGAAGAGAGTTACAAAATAAACCTTACCAATACAAAACCCGGGATCACTTACGAGGCTTCAACGACTTTAATTTATAAACCAATTCGTTTCGTAGGGTTTGGAGGTGGTGTAGGATACAGACTATCTTATTTCGGAGATATGTACCTTACCAAAAGTTTCACTTCGGTTATTTACAACTTGGAATTTAAAGTCTATATAGGAGAACTGATAAACAGATTGAAAAAGTAAGGGTGCCGAATACAGCACCCTTTTTACCAATTTATTTCTTTATAATCTTATAAGTCTTCTTAGAACTTTCAGCAGTTACTTTCAAGAAATAAACGCCTGAAGAGTAATTTTTCATTTTTAACGAGTAATGGGTATTACTAATTTTATCGTTCACAATAACTTTACCTGCCTCGTTATACAAATAAATACTAACATCACTCTTAGGCATCTTAGTAAAATCTAAAGTCACATCACCGACAGTAGGATTCGGATAAATATTAAGTTCTATATCTGATCCTGTTTCGTCAACCTTAACAATAACATATTCAGGTTGTTGGAAACCCTGTGTAACAATAGCATTATTGCCGGAAACTGTTGCTGTTACGGTTTGACCTATGGTATAGCTCATTTTCACACTAGAAGACTCTCCGTAACCACCCCCCGAAGCAATAACATCAGGTTGTGCCATTGCAAAAACGGGAAGTAAAGCGAGAAGTAAAACCAGTTTTTTCATTATTTTTTATTTTTTAAGATTTTTTCGATTCTTTCAATCCTTTTT
>JALWKH010000155.1:2690-5251 GCA_026996635.1 Bacteroidales bacterium
CTGCAGATTTTCAACGGCTTCCAAGGTTTGAAAACTCATCCTTGTCATATTTATTCCGTTCTTTTCATCTTTTGCTGCAGTTACCCATGGCAAATGACCATGTTTTTTAATAAACCTTTCTATGTAATCTATACCGAAATCTTTTTCATAATCCGGCTTAAACACAAAATCAGGTTTATTATAAGTAGTTGTAGAACCAATAGAACCATAGTAAATATCCCCGGTAACCCTTGCATCACCATTGACTGTTAATAATTTGTCAGGGGTATTCGTATTAATTCCAACATTACCATTCTTTAAAACAACAATTGCATTATGGCTACCAGACCATGTACCATTACCTATTACAAAAATTGGATCTGTATCAATCCAAGAATTAGATGAAGTAACAAATGAAGTATCATTATAAGTTCCAATAACTGTTGACGAATACGATTTTGCTGTAGTATATGTACCTAACGCAAAAGATTTTAAACCTTCTGCCCTAGCATGATCTCCGATAGCCACAGAAGTTTCTCCATTTGCTTGAACATATTTTCCGATACCAACAGAGTAATTTCCAATGGCTTTTGCAAAATAACCTAATGCAATAGCACCTTTATTACTAGTTTCTGTATGATACCCAATTGAAGTTGAAAACCAACCATTAGATTGTGTACCACAACCAATTGCTGTAGAATAATTTTCAAAAACAATAGATCCGTATCCAATTGCAACACTCCTATAAGAGTTTACTTTAGCCTTTTCTCCAAGTGCAAAACTATTATCTCCAATTACTATTGAACTATCTCCTATAGCCACAGAATAATCACCTCTTGCTATAGCCTTATACCCCAAAGCATGCGAATAATTACCTATTGCCTTACTTTCAAATCCCGTAGCAAAAGAGTTTGTTCCAACACTATCGGGACTTTCTACCAACACTCTACCTGCAAGGAATGCTTCCTTCTTCGGATACCAGCAAACCCTTGACACACTTGGATTTATTGTATCCACACTTTCTTTCGATGATATGGAAAAATAATCATTAACACCTGTTGCCTTTGTTGAAACTCTACCACTTACTGCAAAACCACCCAAACTACCCACGGCTTTATTGTTATTTTCATCAAAGTAAATTCTTGAACTATCTGGAGATACATACAAATATGGATCACCTACTCCTTTCGTTGAAACTCTACCACTAACAGCAAAACCGCCTAAACTACCTACTGCTTTCGCACTATCTTTGTCAAAATATATCCTGGTACAGTCAGGAGAAATATACAAATAAGGAACACCTAAGCCTTTTGTAGAGACTCTTCCGCTAACCGCAAATCCACCTAAACTACCTACTGCTTTATTATTATCTTTTTCAAAATAAATTCTTGTACTATCCGGAGTTACATACAAGTATGGTTTTGTAACTCCTTTAGTGGTAACCCTACCACTTACCGCAAACTTCCCTAAGCTACCTATAGCTTTACTGCTGTCTATAGGCAAATAAATATGTACACTGTCACGATAAACAACAAAAACCGGTTCCCCATCTTTATCCTTAACCTCGAACAACGGTAAGCTATCCGGTGCCAAAGGATCTTGTTGGATAACCAACCTACCTTGTGGTGTATTGGTACCTATTCCCAATCTTTCTTTGGTTACATCCCAGTATAAGTTTGGTGAAGCATCAAGCACTCCATTGTTGTTAAACTGGATTTCGCCACTATTACCTACAGCAGATACACTATCAGCATATGAAGCACTTTCGGAATATAAAGAATACGGCACACTTACTAGCCTTTGTGTACCCAACTCTTCCATTCCATTTCCAATATCTACCGATGTTCTTAAAAAATACGGTCCGTTAGACCAATCTATGCTTGAAAAATCTCCTTGTAGCGGAGAACCATCGCCAATGAGCACATTAACCATACCGTACTGGTTAGTTGTAACATCATGAGTTTCCGAATAAACAACATTCCCCGCTGATGTTCCTTGCAATATGTCTAATTGCAATGTTACATCCTGATTTTGCAATACATTACCATTTGCATCTCGAATCACCGCCTGATACGATATCTTTTGCGGCTGCGAATACAACACTGAAACACCTAAAAATAAAGCAATTAACAATAAAAACTTTTTCATAGTTCCATTTTTTTGTGCAAATGTCGTTTATTTTATTAAATTAATCAAAATTTTTCTTCATTGACCTTATTTCTTTTTTTAATATGTCTATCTGTTTCATAATTTCTTTATTTTGATTTCGTAGATTGTTAATCTCTTTTTCACTTTCTTCCTTCAATTGTTTTATTTCCGATTCTTTACTTTCCAATTTCTTATTTAAATCAATAATTTGTAACTGCAGATTTTCAACGGCTTCCAAGGTTTGAAAACTCATCCTTGTCATATTTATTCCGTTCTTTTCATCTTTTGCTGCAGTTACCCAAGGTAAATGACCATGTTTTTTAATAAACCTTTCTATGTAATCTATACCGAAATCTTTTTCATAATCCGGCTTAAATACAAAATCAGGTTTAGTATATGTAGTTATAGAACCTATAGCACCATAATAAATATCA
>JALWKH010000156.1:0-1638 GCA_026996635.1 Bacteroidales bacterium
TACTTTCCAACTGGGTTGAAGGTGGTGAAAGTTCAATTTCGCTGCTTTCTATACTCAATATAAATGCTACCTACAAAAAAAATAAAAGCGTATGGACCAATAGTGCCGATTATAAATTCGGTCTCCTAAAATCAGGAGAAACGGGAATAATGAAAAAAACCGAAGACAAAATTGAATTAAACTCCAAATATGGTTTCAGAGCTATTGGTAAATGGTACTATTCCATAGCGGCAAATTTCCGCACACAGCTTTTTCGCGGCTACAACTACCCTAACGACTCCGTTGTAGTTTCAGCCTTTATGTCTCCGGCATACTGGATTGTAACAGTCGGTATGGACCTTAAAGTCAAAGATAAATTCTCTTTATTTATGTCTCCTCTCACATCCAAAACAACAATTGTAAGCAAAACAAACTTGGTAGATGAAACAAAATACGGTTTGGAGAAAGGTCAAAGAATAAAAAACGAAAAAGGGGCTTATGTAAAAGTCCTTTATAAATTCAAGCTGGACAAGAACATCGATGTAAATACCAAACTCGAGCTTTTTTCAAATTACACACACAACCCGCAAAATATTGACATAAATTCGGAAACTACGGTCAACATGAAGATAAATAAATATTTATCCGTAACTTTGCTTTTGCATTTTATTTACGACGACGATATAAATATCCCTGTTTACAAAATCATAAACGGAAAAAAAGAACAAGTAGGGACAACAAAGGGATTACAGTTCAAAGAAATTATGGGCATCGGTTTGTCATACAAGTTCTAAAAACACAAAAAAAGTAAAAGAGAAACAGATGAAAAAGAAAATTTTAATAATACTGCTTGTTATAGTTTCAGGATTTGCATTCGTAGGAACCCGGGACGATTTTTCCGATCATTATTTCCAAATATCCAAAAACTTAGACATATACTTTACCTTGATGCAAGAACTTGACCTTTATTATGTAGATGACATAAATCCCGAAAAGCTGGTTAAGACAAGCATTGACAAAATGCTGGAAACATTAGACCCTTACACCGTTTTTATCCCGGAATCAAAAATGGAAGATTACAAATTTATGACTACAGGGCAATACGGCGGTGTAGGTGCACTTATCAAAAAGAAAGGCGACTATATTATGATTACAGACCCGTATTACGGCTGGCCTGCCCAACAAGCAGGCATAATTGCCGGCGATATAATCCTAAAAGTTGACGGTAAATCAATAAAAGGCAAATCTGTTTCGGATGTAAGCGAACTTCTAAAAGGCGAACCTGGGACGGAACTTACTTTGACCATAAAAAGAATCGGTGTAAAAAAACCATTGGAATTCAAACTTACCAGAAAAAAAATAAAAATCCCTTCAGTTCCTTATTACGGTATGTTGAAAGACAGTATAGGATACATAAAGTTGACATCATTTACCCTGGGTTCGGGAGACGAAGTAAAAACAGCTTTGACAAAACTAAAAGCCCGGCATCCCGGATTAAAAGGTGTTATTTTGGACTTAAGAGGAAATCCCGGCGGACTTCTGATAGAAGCAATAAATGTGGCAAACATTTTCATAGACAAAGGTAAAGAAATAGTTTCAACAAAAGGTAAAGTAAAGCAGTGGAACCGCACCTACCGAACTCCTGCAGCATCGGTAGAT
>JALWKH010000156.1:1648-5223 GCA_026996635.1 Bacteroidales bacterium
CTTCTGCCAGCGAAATTGTTTCTGGATCCATTCAAGACTACGACAGAGGAGTTTTGATAGGTCAACGAACTTTTGGAAAAGGGTTGGTGCAAACCACACGTGATTTGTCTTACAATACCAAATTAAAATTAACTACGGCAAAATATTATATCCCAAGCGGCAGGTGTATTCAAGCCATAGATTATTCTCATAAAGACAAAAACGGTAAAGCGGTTACCATACCCGATTCCCTGATAAAAGAATACAAAACCATTCACGGCAGAAAAGTTTACGACGGAAAAGGGATTGTGCCCGACTTAGTAATTGATTTGCCGGACTTCCCGAACTATGTTGTAGCTCTGATAAACAAGGATGCTATTTTCAACTATGCATCACTGTTCTACACACGAAAAAAACACATTCTGCCACCCGAAAACTTTTCAATTACCGACAGTATTCTCAATGACTTCAAACATTATTTGGATACAACTAACTTCACATACGAATGTGAAACCGAAAAACAACTTGAAAAGGTTGAAAAAACAGCAAAAGAAGAAAAATATTACGATGCTCTTAAGGACAATATAGCACAAATAAAAAAACAGCTTCAAGAAGACAGAAAAAACGATTTCAACAAACACAAAACCATTATTTCACAAATATTGGAACAAGAAATTGTTGGCAGGTATTATTATCAAAAAGGTAAATTACAAACATTCTTAAAATACGACCCCGAAACAGAAGAGGCAATAAAAGTACTGACCGACACTTCGTTATATCACAAATTTTTAGATCCGTCTTACAAACCGGGCACGGACACTCTAAAAATAACGCACTACTAATGGGTAGCGGATATTTTAAGTTTAAACAATTTACAATACGGCAAGATGATAATGTGCTGAAAGTATCCACCGATAGTGTACTACTCGGAAGTGTGGTAAACAATAATTTCCCGGTAAAAAATATACTTGACATTGGTGCCGGCACGGGAATATTATCATTGATGATGGCTGTAAAATTTCCGGATGCAACAATTGATGCCATAGAAATCGACAGTCATTCATTCCAATGGCTGAAAACAAACATAGAAACAACGGAATGGGAACAAAGAATTTCAGCATACAACACTTCAATAGAAGAATTTAGCGAAAAAACGTCAAATAAATACGATTTAATAATCTCCAACCCGCCTTTTTTTGCAGATATGCCCTTGCCTGCCAGATACAACAAAAAATTGTTTAAGCATTCCACAGGACTTAATGCCATCAAATTTGCAGAAATCATTCAAAAATTAGTTGACAAAAAAGGGCGATTTTACACAATACTGTCGCCCGGCTTTTATGAAAAATTCAGCAAAGAAATGGCTGACAAAAGTTTGTATCCAAACACTGTTATCGAAGTAAAGTGGAAAGAAAACAAAAAAGTCGAGAGAATTATATCCGAATTTTCATTTAACCATAAAACTATACAGGTAAAAACTCTCACTGTTCGCAACTCAAAAAATGAATACACGGAAGAATATAAAAATTTAACATCTTTTTTCTACCTTGATTCGCACTTTGCTAAGCCTTGAGGCATTCCGCCAACTTCACAAAATCATTCACATTCAATTGTTCCGGTCTTAAATTAAGGTAAACGTTTGCACATTCGGGAATATCACCGGATACTATTTCTTTGAGTGTATTACGCAGCATTTTTCTCCTTTTACCGAAAACTGTTTTTACAAGCGTTTTAAAAAAATTATCATCCACAGGAAGAGAAAGTGTTTCATTTCTTTCCAGTTTTATAACGGATGAAGTTACTTTAGGTGGCGGATTGAATGCCCCCCTGCTTACATCAAAAAGTATTTTCACATCATAATAAACACCGAGTAGTACGGATAAAATACCGTATTCCTTATCACCTCCGTCAGATGCCAAACGCTGTGCCACCTCTTTTTGCACCATAAAAACGGCACACGGTATTTTGTCGTGATTTTCAAAAATCCTGAAAAAAATTTGTGATGAAATATTGTAAGGTAAATTGCCGATAAGATAAACTGGTTGTTCACTTTCACTTAAATCCAACTTCAAGAAATCTTGCAACAAAAATTTTGACGAATGCTGCGGATATTTTTCTTTAATGTAATCATATGACTCCTTGTCAATGTCAAGAAAGCGTGCATTGGGATATTCCAACAAGTATTTGGTAAGCACACCAGTCCCGAAACCTATCTCAAAAATAAAAGCCTCTCTCGGAGGCTTAAAAAAATCCACAACCTTTTTTGCAACATTCTCATCGTGCAAGAAATGCTGCCCTAATCTTTTTTTTGCCTTTACCACCACTATAACATTAATCCCTTACCAAAGATAAAACAGCAACGGCACAACCTGCCTTACCGTCCTTGAAAGTAACAATAAGCTCGTAAGTTGTGGTCTTAGTACACAAAAAGTCAAACATTTTGAAATCTTTATCCTTTGATGCAAGGTATGATGTACCTAAAAGCTTTTTACCTTCGTAGAGCTGTATAATCGGCACACCCTCAAATTCTTGTGCCTTTGCCACATTAAACCTGTAGTGGTTGCCGCTGTTTAGCATAATTTTGAAGCGTGCAATAGGTTTTGGTTTGCCTTTTTGTGCAGCAGGCAATTTTACCCTGAAGTCTTTTAAGTATGTTGCCCCCCTGTTTTGACCTACAGCTATATCCACCAATTTTGCATTACACTGCGAATAACCTTGAAAATCGGCAACTATTGCAAAAACAAAAATTATAAATAAAACTTTTATTGCTTTCATAAAACCAACTCCTATTTAAGTATGTTATATCTTATATCAGCTACAATATTTTTTATGTTCTCTAAATCTTTTTCAGATACATTTATTATAGGTTTTTCATTTTGTACAACAACAAGCATTCCATCTTTTTCAACCATTTCCGGTTCTCCAAGTTCATAAGTAATTTCAATTGGTTCGTATGCTTCTTTAAGTTTTTCCATATTCTTCACAAGGTTCTCAAAATCTTTATCACCCTTATATTGCTTAAGTATTAACAACAAATTAGCCAAAACTGTTTTTTGTTCTGCGATTCTGTCAGAAATCTTTTTATTTTGTGCTTCCGCATTAATCTGTGTAGCAAAATACATTCCTTCAATCCATACACCTGTAATAATCAATACACTTATATTAGTTCTATTGTGAGACCTTAAATATTTATCAATCTTATTGAAACTGCTCACCGACAGATACATCAAAGTATCAACATTCTCACCCGAAGTAGCAAGCTCCTTTAGCGCCTTGAAATCAAAAAATTGGTCAACTTTTATGCCTTCAGCCAAGGTCTTTATGGCTGTCAAATAATCTACAATAAACCTTGTTTGATTATACAAATTTAAATATCCCAAATCAGCCCCGTATATCCCCAATGCCAATGCACGCCTTACACTCGTTGCATACTTATCAATATTGTCCGTTGGTGCCAACAGTTCCGGAGAGAATCTACTTCCTGTTTCTTTAATTAAAGAAGCCATTTCAATCGGAGAAGAAATATTCTGCACAAGATCTTCTATTGTCTTATTAGAGATTTGTGGCACAGAATCATTTGTTATCAACGAATCTGG
>JALWKH010000157.1 GCA_026996635.1 Bacteroidales bacterium
ATTTTGACCTGCCAAAACGCACTACCACAATTACTATTTAGCGGTAAATCAATCAACTAACCACTAACAACTAACAATTAACAAATTAGCAAATTATATTCAATTCTTTTTATTGCCTGATTGGGGTTTAATTAATCAAAATAGTTATTTTTGTTAAAAATTTTAAAACACAGTAGTTATGAGTTTATTAAAAACGACGGATACACCGATAAATGCGGAAATTGTATCTGAGAAAATAAAAAATCTCGGTATCAAAGATTTGGGAACGGCGACTATTAGGGAACTTGTACGCCTCGTAAACGAAATTGAAGAAGCAACAGGCGAAAAGTTTGTAAGAATGGAAATGGGTGTGCCGGGACTTCCGCCGTCAAAAATTGGTGTAGAAGCCGAAATTGAAGCCTTAAAACAAGGTGTAGCGGCAAAATATCCGATGATAGAAGGAGTAAAGCCGTTGAAACAAGAAATTTCCCGATTTGTTAAGTTGTTTTTGGGAATAGATGTTGACCCTGCTCATTGTGTACCTACCGTAGGTAGTATGCAAGGTGCTTTTGCTGCATTTATGGTGTCTTGCCGCAGGGACCCGCAAAAAGATACAACCTTGTTTATCGACCCTGGATTTCCCGTTCAAAAGCAACAGCATCATGTTTTGGGACTTAAATATGAAACATTCGATGTTTATGATTACAGGGGTGACAAACTGAGAGATAAGCTTGAAAGTTACCTTTCAAAAGGAAATATTTCCACTATAATTTATTCAAATCCGAATAATCCGACTTGGATAAGTTTTACCGATAAAGAACTGAAAATAATCGGTGAACTTGCAACTAAATACGATGTTGTAGTGCTTGAAGATTTGGCATATTTCGGAATGGATTTCAGACGGGACCTTTATCATCCGGGCAAGCCGCCTTATCAAGTTTCAGTGGCAAATTATACCGATAATTACGTACTGCTTATATCAAGCTCAAAAGTGTTCAGTTATGCCGGTCAGAGAATAGGCACAATGGTTATTTCCGATAAATTGTTTAACCGTGAATTTGAAGGGTTGAAGAGATATTTTAGCACTGGTGGTTTCGGATATTCAATTATTTACGGTGCTTTATACACACTATCTTCGGGAGTGGCGCATTCTGCACAATATGCTTTGGCAGCAATGCTAAAGGCTGCAAATGACGGTGAATATAACTTTATCGAAGAAGTGAAAGAATACGGCGAAAGGGCAAAGATTCTTAAGAAGATGTTTGTTGAAAACGGATTTGAAATAGTTTACGATAAGGACGAAGACGAACCAATCGCAGATGGATTCTACTTTACATTTTCGTATCCCGGAATGACTGCTTCGGAACTTTTGGAAAGATTGCTTTATTACGGCATAAGTGCAATATCTCTGAAAATAACCGGAAGCGAACGTGAAGGATTGCGTGCTTGTATGTCTCAGATAAGTAGAGAACAATTTCCGGAATTGGAAAGTAGGCTTAAGAAATTTAACGAACATTATGGAAAAAATTAAAAATTGATATCGAAAAGCACTTTTTGATTAAAAAAAAAATACTACTTTTGAAAATGAACAATAAACAATTATAAAACATAAAAGATATGGCAAAGAAAGTTCAAGGTTATATTGAAATTGACAAGGAAAAATGCAAAGGCTGTGAACTTTGTGTTGTAGCTTGTCCGAAAGACATCATTAGGATGTCAAAGGATGTAAACGGTAAGGGTTATCATTATGCGGAATTTTTTAATCCCGAACCGTGTGTAGGATGTGCAGACTGTGCTGTTGTATGTCCTGATGGTGTAATTACTGTTTACAGAGCAAGAATTGAAGTTTAACGAATTTTATAAAATAAAAATATTATGGGCGAATTAAGATTAATGAAAGGTAACGAAGCGTTTGCCGAAGCTCTTATCAGAGCAGGTGCAGACGGATATTTCGGATACCCGATTACTCCGCAATCGGAAGTTATAGAATACTTAATGGCGGAAAAACCGCACGAAAGAACAGGAATGGTTGTTCTCCAAGCAGAAAGTGAATTGGCATCTATAAATATGCTTTACGGCGGTGCCGGCGCAGGAAAAAAAGTTGCTACTTCATCATCCAGCCCCGGTATAAGTTTGATGTTGGAAGGTATTTCATATATGGCAGGTGCAGAATTACCTTGTGTTATTTTGAATGTTCAAAGAGGCGGACCGGGTTTAGGTACTATTCAACCTTCTCAATCGGATTATTTCCAAGCAACCAAAGGTGGCGGACACGGCGACTACAGACTATTAGTGTTAGCTCCTGCATCTGTACAAGAAATGAGCGATTTTGTTCCGCTTGCATTTGACCTTGCTTTCAAATACAGAAATCCTGTAATGATTCTTAGCGACGGTGTAATAGGTCAAATGATGGAAAAAGTGGAACTTTTTGACCCGATTCCACGTTGGACAGACGAAGAAGTTATCGAAAAAAACGGTGATTGGGCTACTGTAGGAAAGAGACCGGGAAGAGAAAGAAACATTATTACTTCTCTCGACTTGGATCCGTACAGTATGGAAAGACACAATCACGATCTTTTTGCCAAGTACAAAAAAATGGAAGAAGAGGAAGTTCGTTGGGAAGAATTGAATACCGAAGATGCAGAATATTTTATCGTTGCATATGGTTCAGCTTCCAGAATCTCTCAAAAAGCAATAGACTTGGCAAGGGCAGAAGGCATAAAAGTAGGACTTATCAGACCTATTACTTTGTATCCATTCCCATACAAAGTATTGCAAGAAAAAGTTCAAAAAGGAGCCAAAGGATTTTTGACAGTTGAGCTCAATATGGGACAAATGATTGAAGATGTTCAATTGGCAGTAAAAGACAATGCAAAAGTTGAATTCTTTGGTCACGTAGGTGGTGTAATACCTACTCCTGAAGAAGTTGTAGAAGCATTAAAAACTAAAATTATCGGAGGATAAAATATGGAACTTACAGCAGATAAAATAAAAGAATTGGTAGTAAAGCCCGAAAATAAAGTATATGCCAAAACTCCGCTTTTAACTGACAAGACTTTGTCATATTGTCCGGGATGCGGACACGGAGTTGCACACCGAATCCTTATGGAATTGGTGGAAGAAATGGGCTTGGAAAACGATACAATAGGTATTGCTCCCGTTGGATGTTCTGTACTTGCATACGAATTTATGAATGTTGATATGCAAGAAGCTGCTCACGGTAGAGCTCCTGCTTTGGCTACTGCTATTAAAAGATTGTGGCCGGGCAAGTTTGTTTTTACATACCAAGGTGACGGTGACCTTGCCGCTATCGGTGGTAACGAAACTTTGCACGCTTGCAACCGTGGCGAAAACATTACCATAATCTTTATCAATAATGGTATTTACGGTATGACAGGTGGTCAAATGGCACCTACCACGCTTCCCGGTATGAGAACATCTACTTCACCTTACGGTAGGGATACTCATATGATGGGTAATCCGCTTAAAATGACTGAAATAGTTGCAATGCTTCCGGGAACTTATTTTGTAACCCGTCAAGCAGTTCATACTGCTAAGCACGCTAGAAAAGCCAAAAAAGCTATCAAAAAAGCTATTGAGGTTCAGCTCGAAGGAAAAGGAACATCGTTTGTGGAAATCGTTTCTAACTGTAACTCAGGTTGGAAAATGACTCCTGTAAAAGCTAATCAATGGCTTGAAGAAAATATGTTAGATTATTACCATCTTGGAGATATAAAAGTTGATGGTAAATTGGTAAAAGAAATTGTATAATAAAAAATTGAAAATTATGACCGAAGAAATAATAATAGCCGGATTTGGTGGACAAGGTGTCCTTTCAATGGGTAAAATTTTGGCATATTCAGGCATTATGCAAGGTCAAGAAGTTTCTTGGATGCCTTCATACGGACCGGAAATGCGTGGTGGTACTGCAAATGTTACCGTAATTTTATCCGACGAAAGAATAAGTTCACCTATTTTGACAAAATTTGATACAGCAATTATTCTTAATCAGCAATCTCTCGATAAATTTGAGAAAGCTGTAAAACCGGGTGGCATTCTTTTGTACGATCCGAACGGAATCACAAGACATCCTGAAAGAGACGACATAAACATTTATAAAATAGATGCGAGCCACGTAGCATCTGAACTTGGAAATCCAAAGGTTTACAATATGGTGGTTTTGGGTGCGTATCTCAAAGTAAATCCTATTGTAAGTATGGATAATGTAAAAGAAGGGCTTAAAAAGTCTTTGCCGGAAAGGTACCACCATTTGTTACCTTTGAACGAATCGGCAATTGAAGAAGGTACTAAGCACGTAGAAGTAGTGCGTGAAATCAAGTAATTGAAGGTTTATTACCTGCATATACAAAAGCCGCTTTTTTGCGGCTTTTGTTGTTTTATGACTGTTTGCAATTAAGTTTTAATACCGGGAAAATACTAATCAAAATCAGGGCAGAGATCATAATAAATACAAGGGTGAACCCCAAGTAAAAAATAAGTATTCCGGACAATAAAGGAAAGACTGTGGAAAATATTTTTCCCGCACCTGCAATTCCCGCATAAATAGTGCGATTTTGATTATCGGATATTTCAAGTAAAATACCGCTGTTTGCAATTTTTATAAGCGAAACAAATATGCCAGAAAGAATAAAAATAAATTGAAAATAAAATTCATTGTGTCTCAACAGTAATGCTAAAACCGGTATTATTGCACCAAGAATAACATCAAAAATTAAAATTTGCTTGTACGAAAATTTTTTTGACAATTTGTACAAAACACTTCCTGCCAAGAGCATTCCCGTTACTTTCAAAACGAGAATATTTCCTATAAAACTTGCGGAAACTCCGAATGTGGATTTTGAAAGTAAGATTAAAAAGGGTGTAAAACCTACGCCCAATCCTGCTGTGTTTATTATAAGCAGATAATATTTTAAGTTAGGATTTTTCTTGATTTCACCGGGAATCATTTTGAAAAAATCCGCTATGCTTTTTTTTATCACATCTTTTGACCTTGGTTCTTTAAGGTTCCAAAAACCCAGTGAAGCAATTAAAAGCAATGTACCGGCAATAAAAAACAGTATGCTGTAATTAATGGGATAATCGTACTTTTTTATTAACTCCCTTACTATAAATGCAGACAATAAGATCCCTATACTTGTTATTACTTGTTTTATAGAGAAAAATCTTTTGCGGCTTTCTTGTTTTATTGATTTCCCTATTATATCAATG
>JALWKH010000158.1 GCA_026996635.1 Bacteroidales bacterium
TTTACCATACTTCAAAACATATAAATTTGAAGACTTTGGAATTTTTATCCTCTTTTTTTCCGGGATAAATACATAAACAGGTTTATTATGTTTTTGTAAATATTCAATATCTTGTAATGTTCGCTCATCTATTTTACGAGCAACATTTATTACTAATACACCGGCATCCGCCTTTCTTAAATAATTACGTATTGCAGTCTCGTTTCTACCATAAAATTTAGGCAAAATATAAACATCCTTACCACCTGATAACGCTTCTATACGAATAACATCATCAGCAGCTTTATAGTCACCGTCAGGGAAAGTCAATATAATCATAATTCTTTTTTTTCTACAAAATTACAAAAATTTAACCAAAACTACCTTAATCAAGGTTATTCCGGCTTGTCTTTTACTTGGGCATAAACCCAATCGATAAGATCTTTGGCAAACTTCAAACCTTCTTTTATTTCGGCCACTAACAAACTACCGTCATAACCTGCGTGCAAGTGTAAAGAATCATAAACGGCATTCAGGACCTTAAGCATCTTTTTATTGCGGTTTTTCAGTAAGTCACGATAAAAGTCTATACTTTCACCTCGTTTACCCTTGCCCCGCTTCGGAATTTCCTTGTTAAGTTTATACTTTGCCCAGTCTTGTAATGCCAAAATCACGCCCTTATATGCCGTATCTCCCGCCATTCTCACATATTTAGGGTCTTTGTACAGTCTCCCGGAAAGCTCAAGTCCCGCCTTTTCTTTAAGTATCTGCTTAGCATTGTCCAAATACCGGTAAGGCTCGTATTGTTTTTTCATTTTGCGTTTTTTACAAAATTACAAAAAAAAGACACCTGCCCGGAAGCAGATGCCTTTATGCTTTCTTATTCGGGTAAGTTGGCAGGGTCAAAGTGTGTCGGGTCTTCTTCCGGATTTTGTTCTGCCGGTTTGTCTTCATCCTTCTTCCTGCCGCTTACAAATTCCAAATCCTTTACCGTAAGGTTAATACCTGCCTGATAATGTCCGGAATTGTCTTGATAAATCCGCACATCAGGTATTCCGCTCACATACACCTTTGTGCCTTTTTCAAGGTACTTGTACAGGTCACTGCTGCGGTCACGGAATACACTGCAGCTTACCCATACGGTTTTTTCCACCTCGTTCCCGTCCTTGCCCTTGTATTTTACATTGTGGGCTACACTGAATTGGGTTACAAAACGGCCATTGATTTCTTTTTGCTTGGCATTCTGGCCAACATTGCCAATAATTTCCATTTTAATCATAGCTATAAGGTTTTTATGGGTTTACGATACAAAGCATTTACACTCTCTTGGATTGCCTCCCGCAAGGTCATTGCCTTGAGCCAAATAAGTTTGTCACGGGCATAATGCGGTATTATGGCTTTGTAATTCTTTTCCGGAATATATTTGACATAGTACGGGTCCAAAATGAAGTAACGACGCTCCTTGATTTCGCCTGTCTCTTCGTCAATTTCTTCATCGGGCAAATCCAAATCGGGAAAGTTGTCATTGCTGCGGATGTTCAGGCTGTCATCACCATGCAGCACTCCGAATTTGCCGTAAAGCCGCTGCCCGTACACAAACGGCAGCAGTTCCAAAAGCAACTCAATGTTGATTTCGCCGTTTTCTTTGTCAAATGCGTGCGGCTCAAAGTGGTAACTTATAGTCTCCAAAACTGCCCGGATAAAGGCTGCTTCGGACATACTTCGCACCTTTGACCGCTTGCGGTCTTGGCTGAATATGGTCTCAAGCCCCACCATTGTGGCTCCTTTGGGGTTTAATGAATTGATGTCGGTGTCGGTTATCAGACGGTTACTTTTGCGTATGTAACGGCGTGCCTTTTCGCTTATCTCCGTCCGGGTAGATTTTTCGTTTACGGTGAGTGCGTTCCAAGCCCGCAAAAGTTCACGGTGCAGGCGGTTGCGGTTCTGCTCACTGCGGCGTACAAACAGCAAGCTGTGAATGTGAATGTTTAAGCCATTTTCGGTTACGGTGGTCTCTACGCCATACTCACCGCCATAAACCCAATATTTCCAAAACTTCTGACGCCTCAATGCGTGAAAACGCTGTATGATTTCCCGGAAGTAAATTTCCTTACCGCCAAAACCGACTTCTTTGTAATGCGGTACGGTAAGGGTAAGGTGCATAAGGTCGTACGGTACCGATTCGGTAAATGGTGTTGTGCCTTGCCGTCCTCCTTTGGCCAAAAGTTTTTCCAGCTTGCGTTTGGTAAACAGTTTATTTCGGTAGCGTTGCAGGGTAGGGTTGGCTTCAAAGAACTCCAAATATTTTTTGCGAATCGCTTTCTGGCGGTTGAAGTTGCAAATGTGGCAATTCTTATTGTCGCAGGTGTGGCTGCCGTGGTAGTTTATTTCATCATCAAACAGACTGTATATGCTTACCGAACTGCAGCTCCGCAGGCTCTTTTGAAGCCGTTGTATATGGTAGGTTTGTTCGCTGTCAAACTCTTTGCCTGCGATATAACTGTCTATTGCTTCCGCAAATTTCAGATTTTTTATCCGCAGGTACCCTATTTTGTTGCCCTTGGGTTGTTTTTGCTTTGCCCGTTTTTGATGCACAGATGTTCCTTTATTAACAAGGAAGGGCTTTATTACTGTGCCACTGTTAGTTAGCGTTTGCGTCATTGTTTATCATTTTTTCTGCTTCTACCAAACTTTTTGCACTGCGACGTGCGTATTTTATTTGGTCCCAAACTTGCTTTCTGTCTTCAGGATCTATCCTGTACATAAATGTATCTATATCACGGCTGAATTTGGCCGCATCCACTTTCTTTATGGGGCTGTAGAGTGACCACTCGGTGTAGAGTTTTTCGTAGCGTGTATCGTAGTGATGGGTGTTGTGCAACTGCTTAAATATGTTATCCCGGATGTAGGTATATAGAAGTGAAATGTTGGCTCGCAACCATAAGCGTGCTTTTGCGGTGTCGTTCACCGGTTCTTGGGTGTATTCACACTTGCGAGGGTCAAACCACTTTAGCATCGTATAGCCGAATAGTAGATTCATAATGTGTTAATTTGTTAATGTGTTAATTACATAATGTGCTAATGTGCTAATTCTCACTTTGAACTTTATCCTTTAAACTTTGAACTTTAAACTTTCAACTTTAAACCTTGTCCTTTAAACTTGTTTTTGAACCCCTCTGCCTACCGGCATCTCCCCTTGATAAGGGGAGAAGGGTTTGTGTGGCAGCTTCACACCGAAACGGTGGCTGATGTGCAGCATAAAATCGAGTGTGTCGTGCATAGTGGGACGGTGGTCAAAACGGCGTTCTATGGTTACATTGTAACCGTGCTTGTCCCTGCGTGACGCCTTGAGTACATAATGCCCGGAAATGCTGAAGTCGGGCAATTGCTCTACTGTAATATCTTGTATGCGTTTGATTATCATATCTCAATCTCCTTTTTTAAGTATTCTTCAATGGATGAATAAGGTATGCGGCCATCTTCGGTGATGCGAATGTGACCGTCCAGGATAAGTCTGTTCAGCTTCTTGTAGCCTATGCCCAACAGCTTGCGGGCTTCGTTGCGTGACACTGCGAGTTTGCGGTTGCGGTTGCGTTGGTGTTCGGCCAAAACTTCGCTTACGGTATCGCGAATAATCTGCCGAAATTCCTCGCTGTCAATGCTCATCAAAATTATTTTGTCCTGTTCTGCCATATTTTTTAATTGTTAGTTATTAATTGTTAATGGTTAATTACTGCTTAATGTGAGCTCGGCCAGAATGAATTCAAAATAAACTACCCTTAAGCCAAATAAATTAAACCTTGCATTTTTGTAAACATCGTAAGCGGGTTGCCATTCCGGTTTTGCCGGAGTGCTTCTTTTGTGTTCTTTGTTTAGCTTTTCAATAGTTTCGGTAATTCTTTTTTTCCAAGTTTCTAAATCTTTTGCCGGAAATGCTTTTCCGTCAAAACTCAGTATATAAGCCAAAACATCTTCTTCAAGTTTGTTTTTAGGCTTAAGAATTTCTTTTACATTACCAACTATAATTTCCATATCCTAAAATTTTAATGGTTAATCACTTTATCCTTTATCCTTTAAACTTTGTCCTTTTTACTTGTCACTTGTTTGGTCCGGAAACCGGAGAGACGGGCGAGGTCTCTCCGTTGCCTTTTCTCCGGCCACTTGCGGGTGAAGGTTCCCAATCCACACCACGCAAGTCTTTTCTGTATTTTTTGAATGTTTTCCAGTCGGTAGGAATTTCAATGTTGTCCGCTTCTTCGGGAAACAATTCACGGACTATAGCCTCTACTTGCTGTTTGTATTTGGCGGGTATGTATCGGCGGCTTTTCCAATCATAAAATGCTCGAGGCGGCACACCGGGTATTTGCTTTACATAATGGCGAAAGAAAAACCTCTTTTCAAACGAAAGCGAATCGTAAAAATCCCAAATATTTTTCATTTGTGTACGAAATTTGATTAAATTACTTATGCAAATGTAAAACATTTTAGTTTAACTACGTAATACTTTTTAGTAAAAATTTTGCAAAAAATTTTAGTTTTATGTTTAATTTACAGAAAATCAAAAAGTTGGTAAAGCTAAAAAAATTAACATATAAAGAATTTGCTAATGAAATTGGAGTGACAGAACAAACTGTTCATAACTGGTTTCAGAATAGAACAAAAATCAGCATAGATCAATTAGAAAAAATCGCCTCGTATTTTGAAGTACCGGTGAGTTACTTTTTTGATGAAAGCGGCAGCAACATAAATAGTGTGGTAAACAACGGCAATATAAGTAACAACAAAATAGTGGGCAGTAATATACAAATCACCTTGGCCAAAAAAGAAAACGAAATAGAACTGCTCAAGGCAAAGCTGGAATCTTGTCAGAACGAAAATAAAACACTCCGGGAGCTTATTGATGTGTTGAAAGAAAAGTGTAGGTAATTAAATAAAAACATCATACTATGTTTGCGTTAGATATAATTAAAGATGAAAAGATTATCGTAACAAATAATGATTATGTTATAACAAACTTCAGAATAATTATCAAAAAAGAACGTAATGAAAACATAATAATTTTCATAGACAAAATAACCTGTATTATAATAAAAAGAATCTTATTTGTTTTATTGGCCATTGTTTCTTCTATAATTTTAGGTGCTTCAAGTTTTGCTTATTTTACAAGAATAAGGATATTTCAGGATGAATCAGTTTTAATATGGATCTCTTTGTTGGC
>JALWKH010000159.1 GCA_026996635.1 Bacteroidales bacterium
GAATGTAAGGGATTTTTATTTGGATAAATCAAAAAACGACCTTCAAGTTTCCAACAGTGTAACTGCTATTGTGGTAAACTTCAGAGGATTTGATACCTTGGGTGAAGTTACCGTGTTGTTTTTGGCAGCTACTGCGTTGGGTAGTATCTTATACAGACGAAAAGAACACGGCGAAGCAGTTCTTTTCAGTGCAAGTAAAATTGTAAGGGCGGGAGCTCACTTGCTGTTTGCACCTATCTTGCTTCTCGGTGCTTATGTGTTTATTCACGGACACTTGTCTCCGGGTGGAGGTTTCCAAGGAGGTACAATTATAGCAACAGGCTTTTTGCTGATGTTGTTGGCATATCACGATTATAAAGTAAGCCACGGAGTTTTGACTTGGGTTGAATCTCTTGCTGGTATTACTTTTGCTACAGCAGGTTTAGCAGGATTAATCCTGGGTAAAACATTTTTGGAAAACTTCTTACCCGTTGGAACAATAAATTACCTGTTTAGCGGCGGTATCATACCTATTATCTATATTGCGGTAGGTTTCAAGGTGGGTGCGGAATTGACAGGTGTGCTTTATACAATGTTGAACGAAAAAGAATACAAAAAATCATAAGTTATGGATTTAGGAAATAATCTTGATCTGTTGACAGTAACTTTTTACGGAACGGCAATAGCTTTAGTGTTGATAGGGCTTTATGCCGCTCTGGTAAAGAGGTCGTTAATCAAGGTCGTAATAGGTTTGTCTATTGTGGATTCGGGGATACACCTTTTGTTGGTTTCGATAGGTTATTTGAAAAACGGAACGGCACCTATTTTTTCACCTGCCGTAATAGATAAAAACCCTACAATGGTAGATCCCGTACCGCAAGCATTGGTACTTACTGCCATTGTTATCGGTTTTGCTGTAACAGCGGTTGCTTTGGCATTGGTAATCAGACTATACAGACATCATAAAACAGTTAATATTGACGAAATAAAGAATTTAAAATGGTAGGATCACCTGTACAATTGATAGCTATCCCGTTACTTGCGGCCTTTTTGATGCCGCTACTGGGAAAGGCATGGAAAGAGTTAGTAAGACTAACTCCCGGTGTAGTGTTATTGTATTTGTTGTATTTGTCAGTAGATTTATTGAGCTACACCATTGGACACGGAAGAGTTGTTGAAGTTATAGCCGGCTGGACTCCGCCTTGGGGAATTAACTTGGTATTTTCTCCTTTTAGCGGATTTTTGGCTACTTTAATGTTGTTTATGGGGCTTCTCGTATGGATTTATTCATACAGGTTCCAGCCTTTTGAAGATTATGACGACTACGAACCTACATTAAAGTATTATTTGCTCCTTATGATGTTGATTACGGCATCCGTAGGCGTAGTACTTACAGGCGATATTTTCAACCTGTTTGTATTTATCGAAATATTGGGTATTACTGCTTACGGTCTTACTGCTTATTACAGGGGACGTGACGGAGCGGAAGCATCATTTAAGTATTTATTTATAGGTTCGTTGTCTTCAACTTTCTTGCTGTTGGCAATTATGATTATTTATTCCCAGTTGGGTACATTGAACATGGCTGATATTGCCGTAAGGGCTCATGAATTGAAGCCGGTTTATAAAATCTCTGCTTTGGTGTTGTTCTTGGTAGCATTCGGTATAGAAGCAGAAATGTTTCCGCTCAACGGATGGGCACCGGATGCATATTCACAAGCACCTGCACCTGTAGGAGCTGCTTTTGCCGGTATTGTTGTAAAGGCAGGATTGTACACTGTAATTAGACTGATATATACCCTTTTCGATGTTGGCGGAACATACGAATTCCTGATTGTAATGGGGCTTATTACAATGATAATTGCAGAATTTGCAGCATTTAGTCAAGCAAGACTTAAAAGGATGCTTGCTTATTCAAGTATCGGACAAATGGGGCTTGTATTGGTAGCATTCGGCATAGGAAAAGAAGAAGGCGTATATGCAGCACTTTTCCTTATGTTTAATCATGCTATCATTAAGTCTTTACTCTTCATGTCCGGAAGTTACCTTGTTTACAAATCAAAGAATAAATACATTTCAGAATTAAACGGAATAGGCAAAATGTTGCCTGTAACTTCATTTTTGTTTGCTCTCGGTGCTTTTGCCATAGTAGGGTTCCCACCGTTTGCAGGCTTTTGGAGTAAATTGGCAGTACTTACTGCTGCAGCAGATTCCGGTATGATTTTGATTATTGCTCTTATCCTTTCCATAAGTCTGATAGAAGTTGTTTACTATTTGAGAGTGGTAAACAGGATTTATTTTGTAAAAAGGGATACCGACTTGGAAATCACAAAACCAACACCGCAAGCAATGCTGTCAATGCTTGTGCTTGGTGCAATTATTCTGGTTGTAGGATTTTATCCTGATGTTATTACCGGAATTTTGCACAAAGCGTCAGCAACATTATTAGATAAAGGTTCTTATATAAATGATGTGTTGTCATTAAGTCAAACTATAAATTAAAATAGCAATGAATATAATACACATAACATTGGGGATATTGCTTGGCGGAGCTGTCTTAACATATTTTGCCAATAAAATATCCGGAATAGTAAGAGATTTAGTGTTTATTTCGTCAATAGTGGTTGCAGCGGTTTTATTTTTCATAAAAATGACACCTGATACAGTTGCAACTTTTAATTTGGGCGGAATAACACTTGCGCTCGGGATGAATCATTTCGGTTTATTATTTAGCATCATAATTTTAGGCTTGGCAGTGTTGGCAGGGTTTTATTCTTTGCCTTATATGAAGGGTAAGGATAATCTCGGCTTTTTCTATATGAATTACTTGCTGAGTATATTTGGAATGATGGGAATTGTGATGGCTAAAGATTTAGTTACTTTTTTCATTTTTTGGGAAATAATGACTTGGTCATCATACCTAATTGTTGTTTACAATGGGAACAATGCTAATAAAATAGGCATTAAGTATATTGTTTTCAGTGCGCTTGGAGCCTATTCCATGCTCATGGCAATCGTAATGGTGTATTCACAATTACATTCATTTGCCATAGCAGATTTGGCAGCAGGATTTACTACAATGCCTGCAGGTTATCAAATTGCAATTGCTTTATTATTGATGACAGGATTTGCAGTAAAAGCTGCTATGATGCCGTTACATGTTTGGGCACCTGATGCTTACAGCAATTCTCCGATGTCATATACGGCAATGTTTTCAGGAGCTTTGTCAAAGATGGGTGTTTACGGGCTTGTAATTGTATTTGTAACAATGGTAAGCCATTTGCCCCAAAATATATGGATAAGGGAAACAATTGCTTGGTTAGGTGCGATTACTGCAGTAATGGGTACTTTGTATGCAATATTCCAAGATGATGCAAAAAGACTTTTGGCTTACTCTTCTATTGCCCAATTAGGATATATAATTACAGGAGTTGCAATAGGTACTTCCGAGGCAATGATAGCAGCATTGATGTTGGCTGTTCTTCACGGTATTTTTAAAGCTAACTTATTTATGGTTGTTGGTGCTGTAGAAAGACAAGCAGGAACTACAGACTTAACGGTTTTAACAGGGTTGATAAGAAAAATGCCTTGGACATTTTTATCTGCATTGATAGCTGTGATTGCACTTGCAGGTGTGCCGCCACTGGCAGGATTTGTCGGTAAATGGATGCTTTACGAATCATTAATTACAAATAGTAATTACATATTGGTAATAGTAATCTTCTTTTCAAGTACAGCAGCTTTCTTGTATGCTTACAAAATATTGTATGGTATCTTTTTAGGTCAGGAGGAACCGGAATATAAAGATGTTAAAGAAGCTCCGGCACTAATGGTGATACCGATGTTGATTCTTTCTACATTACTTTTGTTTTTAGGAACATTTCCGGGATACTTATTTAAATACATTGACAATGCATTGGTAGTTATGGGATACCCCGTAAGTCAAAATAAATGGTGGGAAATGTCTGCTATATTTAACGATTGGGGTAACAAAGTAAATCTTGATTTGGTGGCATATGCCGTTCTGACTGTATTTATAACAATTGCTGTAATACTATTTTACAGGTGGAAAAATACAAGATACGTGACTACAAAAGATTTAAGTTCATGCGGTGAAATGCCAAAAGATGATGAAAACTACAGTTTTAAGCTAGATTTTTATAAGCCATTTGAAAGAGCAATTTCTCCTTTGCTTAAGTACAAAATAAGTAAATATTATGATGAATTTGCAGACGGTATGGAAGCATTCTTTGATTGGACAAGGAGAATCTATAATGGCAATGCACAAACTTATGCAATTTATGTGGTAACTTTTTTGGTAATATTATTATTGATTGCAAACAATATTTTTTCAGCATAAAATAAAAAGGGGTTATGGATTTGTTAATAAAAATTTTAGGAGCAATAGCCACAGTTATAATAGCATTTATTGTAGGAATGCTTTATATGGGGCTAAGCAGAAAAATAACAGCAAGGGTTCAAAATCGTATTGGACCGCCCGTGTGGCAGAATTATATTGATGCTTTGAAACTTATAGCAAAAGAAACATCAATTCATCACGGTATTATGCAGCATTTAGCACCTGCTTTCTTGCTTGTTTCTGCTATAGTGACATTAATGTTTGTCCCTGTTTTAACAGGAAATAATTGGTTTCCCAATTTGTCATTCCATGGTGATTTAATATTCTTGTTGTACATAATGGTTTTTGGACCTTTAGGGTTAGCTTTGGGCGCAGGACAAACAGGTAACCCTAATTCTGCAATAGGTGTAACCAGGGGATTGAGCCAGCTGGCAGGTTATGAAATACCATGGGTAATGGCACTTGTTGCAATAATGATACAATATGATACTACATCTGTTGCAGATATTATGAAAATACAACAAGAGCACGGTTGGTTAGCTTTCCAAAATCCTTTTGCTTTTATAGCAGCAGTTTTGGCAATGTTAGGTATGTTTAGTTATTCGCCTTTTGACATTGTAGGTGCACCTGCAGAATTGGCATCAGGACCTGTTTCTGAATTTGGAGGAAAGTATTTGAGTTTGATGATGTCTTCAAAATCAGTTTTTGCTTTTGCTAAGCTGACTTTGTATGTAGATTTATTTTTGGGAGGAGCATCAAACTTTATTGAATTGTTGATAAAAACTTTTGCTTTGTATTTAATCCCGATGCTTTACGGTATGGTTAGTCCTAGATACAGGACCGAACAAGCT
>JALWKH010000160.1 GCA_026996635.1 Bacteroidales bacterium
GTGTAATCTTGTTTGAGGAATGACGGTACCCAATTCAGTATCGGATCCGTCATTGCAAGTGCCGCTCCTCCTGCTGCCGATATTTTAATAAAATCGCGTCTGGTAATCTTTTTCATTATGAAAAAATATTTATGGGAAAAATTACATATTTAACTTCATCCACTTGTTTACAAAACTAACTATATTTTGGTATTATAAAACTGATAAATAGCATTTTTTTTAATTTTTTATAAAATATAGACAATGAAAATTTTGCCTTCAGTGTGTAATTACTTGCTTATTAGGTTGTTAGTAGTTTTTTGTGTCAATGTAATTAATATCTTGAAGACGATTTGTTTAATTGAAATTTTTTTTCCACCACCATTGGAAAACAATGTAAGCCCAAATCAGCGGTTGGTAACGTGTTGGGTTGCTTGATAGTGCGTAGCTTTTTATGCGGGCAACTTCTTCAGGTGTAAAGATTTGCCGGGTTTTTATAAATTTTTCGGAGAATAACTCTTCAAAGTCTTTAAAGTTATTTTTTATGAACAAAGCCACTGGGATTTCAAATCCGTGCTTACTTCTGTTAATCACAGTTTCTGGCAGTAAATCTGCAAATGTTTCTTTTAAGATTATTTTGCCTGCTTGGGTGTTAAATTTTAGGTGTGCGGGTATTTTTGATGCAAATTCCACTACATTGTGATCTAAGAAAGGAACTCGGACTTCCAACGAGTTTAGCATTGAGTTGTAGTCGGCTTTGTAGAGCATATCGTTTTGCAAGACTAATGCAATGTCGTTGATCAGCATTCCGTTTGCATCCGGGTGTTCCATAACGGGCAGAAACATTTCCCGTTGACGCAGGTTGTATATTTTGCTTACGGGTTTTTTTACAAAAAGTTCATCGCTTACCAATCCGCAAGAAAAGCAAGTCAAAGCCACATATCTTTCGGCAGGAGAAAGACCGGCAATAGAGGCAAGTTTTTTTATTTTTCTTATTGTGTCGGCAAATTTATTGTTGCGACCGCCTGCTGGGGGAAGAAATGTTGAAAAAAGTTTGGCAATTTTCGCTTTGCTTTTTTCTGCCAACAGGAAAGCCCTGTGTTTGTTGTATCCGCCAAAAACTTCATCGGCACCGTCGCCGGACAAAATCACTTTCAAGTGCTTGGAAGTCTGCTTTGACAGATAATAAAAAGCCAATGCTGAACTGTCGGCAAACGGTTCGCTTGTGTTGTCAAGAAATTCAAAAATTACATCGCTCAGCTGCTTGTCCGTCAGTTCAAAAACCGTGTGATGTGAACCTATATGCTTTGCCGTTTCTTGTGCAAAAGGTGTTTCGTCGTAATAGGGATGTTCGGGGAAACCTATGTTGAATGTGTATAAATCTTTTTTGTGTCGTGCGGCAAGTGCGGAAATTATTGAGCTGTCAAGCCCGCCACTTAAAAATGTGCCTACTTCCACATCGGCAACCAACCGCTTTTTTACCGAATCTTCAAGCAGGTTTTTTAGTTCTGTTTTTATTCCGTTGCGGTTATGATTTTTTTCTGCCGAGTAAAGTTTGTCTTGGTCGTACCAAGTGTTTATTTCAACCTTGTTGCCGTTGACAAACAGATAAGCACCGGCGGCTAATTTACGGTATCGTTCCAGAATGGTAAATGGCGAAGGGATATAAGTGTATTCAAGCAATGTTTTCAGCGAATATGTATCAACTTTTTGATTGCCTGCTATTTGAGTAAGTGCTTGGAGTTCGGAGGCAAAAGCAAAAAAATCCCCACCATTGTAAAAATAAAGTGGTTTTATGCCAAAGCGGTCTCTTGCAATAAAAACCGATTCTCGCTTTTTGTTATAAATGGCAAATGCAAAATCGCCGTTAAGTTTGTCCAACATTTTTTTGCCGTATGCGGCATAAAGTTTCAAAAGAACTTCGGTGTCGCTTTGTGTCTTGAACTCAAAACCTTGCAGGGTCAATTCTTGGCGAAGTGAACGGTAATTGTAAATTTCTCCGTTGAAGACTATGGAAAAGTTTTCGTCCTCAAGCGGTTGGTTTGCATTGTCCGAAAGGTCTATGATAGACAGGCGCGTGTGACCGAAAATTGATTTTTTGTAAGATTTTATGCCACTTGCATCAGGTCCGCGGTGTTTTAGTGATGATACGGCTTTGCCGACTTTTTCTACAAAAGAGTTATCAAAATCGTCAAAGAAAAAAACACCCGCAATGCCGCACATAATAAATCAGGAGTTGAGAAATGACTTAACTTTTCCGGTTATTTCTTCTTTTGCCCTTTCAATATCATCGTTTATAACTACAGTGTCGAATTTATCAATGTAGGTAAGTTCTTCTTTTGCCCTTGCAAGCCGTTTTTGCAGTGATTGAGGTGTTTCAGTGCCACGCGCTTCAAGCCGTTTTTTCAGCTCGTTGAATGAAGGTGGAGCAATAAAAATTGACAAAGCATTGTCGCCGAAATATTTTTTCAAGTTAAGCCCGCCTTTTACATCCACATCAAAAAGTATGTTGTATCCTTCGTTGAAAATTCTTTCAATTTCGCTTTTCAGCGTTCCATAAAAAATGTCGGGATAAACTTCTTCCCACTCTACAAAAGCATTTTCTTCTATTTTTCGCTTGAAGTCTTTTAGTGTGAGGAAATAATAGTCCTTGCCGTTGATTTCACCTTCGCGAGGTCCGCGTGTGGTTGCCGAAACGGAAAATTTTAGTTTGAAGTCTTTATTTGCCATCAGGTGTTTGGCAAGGGTAGTTTTGCCCGCCCCCGACGGAGCGGACAGTATGATAACTTTTCCCATATCTTAATAAACTTTTGGTTGCAATTCGCCCCTGTAAACAGCAAGTCCGTTGAGAGCCAATGCACTCATTTCGTCTTCGCCCGGAAATACTTCCATTGGTGCAATGTGGTTGGTTCGTTCTTTTACCCAATCAACAAACATTTTGCTTTTGGCTATTCCGCCTGTGAGGATTATTGCATCAACATTACCTTTGAGAACGGCACCCAAAGCACCTATTTCTTTGGCTACTTGGTAAGCCATTGCTTCAAAATAGAATCTTGCATCTTTATCGCCCTTTTCGGCTCTCACTTCCACTTCGTAAGCATCGTTTGTACCGAGATATGCAACCAGTCCGCCGCGTCCGGTAACCATTTTCTTTATTTCATCTTTTGTATATTCGCCGCTAAAACAAGTTTCTATTACTTGATTTACAGGGAGTTGTCCGCTTCTTTCGGGAGAAAAAGGTCCGTCTCCGTTCAGAGCTTGGTTTACATCCACTACTTTACCTTTTTTGTGTGCACCCACGGAAATACCGCCGCCAAGATGTGCTACAATGAGGTTTAAATCTTCGTATTTTTTTCCGACTTTTTTGGCATATGCACGGGCTACGGCTTTTTGATTGAGTGCGTGGAAGATTGAAATCCTTTTGAAACGCGGGTGTCCTGCCACTCGTGCCAAGTCTTCCATTTCGTCAACTACAACCGGGTCGGCAATGAATGCCCTTGCTCCGGGAATGTTTTTGGCAATTTCGTGAGCCAAGATTCCGCCGAGGTTACTTGCGTGTTCACCTTGCAGATTGTTTTTCAGGTCGGTAAGCATTTGTTCGTTTACTTCGTACACGCCTGATTCTATAGGACGGAGAAGTCCGCCGCGTCCCATTACTATTTTAATTTCGTTTATGTTTATTCCTTTGGCTTTGAGTTCGTTTTCAATAATTTCTTTTCTGAATTCAAATTGGTCGGTGATTTTGTCAAATTTTTTCAGGTCTTCGGCGTTATGTTTTATGTTCTCTACAAAAACTTGTTTTTCGTCTTCAAACACAGCCACTTTTGTTGAAGTGGAACCCGGGTTGATAACCAGAATTTTTACTTTGTCCATATTGATTTATGATTTATTTGGTTTGCATTACAAAGGTAAATAATTTTTGCATAATTTTTTGAGGGTTGTAAATAAAAAAGCCGCCTTAACTTTGTGGCGGCTTTGTGAATATGCTTTATTCCGCTATTATTTTTGCTAGGGCAATAGACATCAATTTACTTTTTTCGCTGTCTGCCCGCGAAGTAAGAACAATCGGAACTTTTGCTCCCATAATTACTGCTGCCGATGTAGATCCGCCAAGGAAGTTCATCGTTTTATACATAATGTTTCCGGCTTCAATATCGGGGGTTAGCAATATATCTGCATCTCCTGCCACTTCGCTCACAATTCCTTTTGTTTGGGCGGCTTCTTTCGATACAGCGTTGTCTAATGCAAGCGGTCCGTCAATTATGCATCCTTTGATTTGTTTTCTTTTGTTCATTGCAACAAGGATAGCTGCGTCCATTGTAGCTTCCATTTTCGGATTTACAGTTTCTACTGCTGCAAGAACAGCTACTTTCGGGTTTTCTATTCCGAGCTTATGGTAAACCTTAACTGCATTTTCCACTATGCTGATTTTTTCTTGCAAGGTAGGAGCAATGTTCATTGCAGCATCAGTGATACACACTAGCTTATGATAGAATTTGTTTTCCATTATTGCCACGTGGCTCATTGTTGATTTATCGCGGATACCTTTTTCCTTGTCCAAAACGGCTTTTAACAATGTGCTTGTGCCTACCAAACCTTTCATTAGGAAGTCAGCTTTGCCCTCCCTGACAAACTTAACTGCAAGTTTTGAAGCGATTTTAGGGTCGGGTTCTTTGATTTTTTCGCACTCGCTTATGTCAAATTGTATTTCTTTGGCAATAGCGTTTATTTTTTCGGTGTCGCCAATGAAAATCGGAATTATTATTTTTTCTTCCACGGCTGCTTTTACAGCTTCCAATACATGCTTGTCTTCAGCTGCCGCAATTACCAGTTTCCTTTCGGGTTTTTGTTTTGCTGCTTTCAGTATGTCCGTTAACTTTTTAAACATAACAATAAGGTTTTCTTAATTTTGGTTGTGAAAATAGTGAAAATTTTTTATCTGACCTTGAAAAAAGGTTAATATTTTTTTTTTGGGGTAGGAATGTGAAAAAATATAAAATAAAAAACCGCCCCGTAATTTGAGGGCGGTTTTGTAGGCTTATCCTGCTTGATTTGCCGTAATGGCTATCATATTCACAATGTCGTCAACCGAGCATCCGCGTGACAGGTCGTTTATAGGTGCTGCCATTCCTTGCAGAACGGGACCTACCGCTTCGGCGTGTGCCATTCTTTGTACGAGTTTGTAAGAAATGTTGCCTGATTGGAGG
>JALWKH010000161.1:0-2285 GCA_026996635.1 Bacteroidales bacterium
TATTTATACCCCAATGATTATCAGACAGAATAGAGTTTAACCCGGTTGTTTCATAATCTCCGGATAATCCTAATCCTAAAATACGGTACTTGTTTTCTCCGTTTTTTATGTCAAGTTGCAGTCTTAATTCGTTAACAAACAATTGAGTAGGAGAAAAAAATAAAATATTGTTGTTGATATTGCTACTGCTTGTGTCCCCCAAAGACAAACAGTTTGAACTGACTGCTAAAATGTTGAAATGTAGGACAAAAATAACGGCTATGCTTTTTAATCTTATTATTTTCATTGCTCTTTATGTTTGTTTTTATCAAGGTTTATTTGATATGTGAGTCCCAATCCTCCCGTAAAAATGATATTATATTGACTACCGTTAATTTCATAATTTTTTTCACCATTTAACATTGATGCCCAACCTAATAAAAAACAAAGACCTAGTCTTTTTGAAGATTTGAATTTTAAGAAAAACACATTATCCAAAAGATAGTTGTTTAAAGATCCTTTTGTTATATATACCCTGCGACCGTTGCTATAGTTATCTACATTTAATGAAGAACCTATTAAGTTTCCTAATTTTACCATTGTTCCGATTTCTGCTTTTTCTCCTTTGTAGCCTAAATATAATTGGTTAAAGAATGAATTGTATTGTGCATTAAATGTCGAAACCAAATAATATTCTGCCTCGCTGGATCTGAATGTTAGATGTGACAATGAAAATCCTATATAATCGGAAATAATAAAATTGTTTCCGAACTTGTGGTAATATCCTCCCATTACTTCACCGTAGTAATTAAAGTAGCCGGTATTAAAATGTGTTTGAACGGCAAAATGTTTGGCAGGAGAATACGAAGCACCTAAATATGCTCCCGAAAGTGGCGATCCAACCGCAGTTACTTCTAAATCTCCTTTTTCGGATGGCATTTGAACACTCGCTATTTGCGGATAGTAAATGCTACACCCTGTAAATAGAAAAAGAATACCCACAAACAACAAAAAACTTCTCATAATCAAGATTTTACAAAATATAGAAAGTTGTTTTAATGCTTTAGATTACAATGTTCGTAAAAATATTTATATCATCAAAATTTTATTAGAAAAAATGTTCATAAAAAATTGTAATACCTTTGCATTTGCAATGATCACACCACTAGTAGAAATAAAAAACCTATCTTTTGCATACGGCGGCAATGAAATATTGCGGGATATTACCGTTTCAATACCTGCAAATTCACTCACAGCAATAATGGGACAATCGGGATGTGGCAAAACTACGCTAATCCGCTTGATAGCAGGATTGGAAACACCCCACGGCGGTGAAATAATCATAAACGGTAAAACCGTATCTGCTCCACAAAAAATTATCCCGCCGTCACAACGCGGCATAGGTTACATTTTTCAGAATTTGGCACTGTGGCCTCATCTTACGGTAAAACAGCATATTGCTTATGCGTTATCGTCGAGAAACACCGAAAACACGGAAAAGAAAATAAAGGAAACGGCAAACTTTTTCAAATTAGATGCACACCTAAACAAATACCCGCATCAGTTATCCGGCGGGCAAAAGCAACTTTTGGCACTTGCTAGGTCTATGGCACCGAATCCGTCTCTGGTGCTGATGGACGAGCCCCTTACCGGAATGGATCCCGTGTTGAAAGAATATGTGCTTGATTTTATCCTGAAGATAAAAAGTTCGCTGCAAACTACAATCATTTATGTAACACACGACAGCCGCGAGATAGAAAAAACTGCCGACAAAATCGTTATGATGAAAGACGGTAAAATCATCACTTCCGGCACTCCGGCAGATATGAAAAATTCCGGTGATGAATATGTGAGGTCTTTTTTCAAATAAACGGATTTTTGCTATTTTAAGTTACACAGGCTGTGTGTCGCTAAGATAAGTGTATCAAGTTGTTTTTTGAGTCATGCTGAATTTATTTCAGCATCTTTTTTGATATTAATCACTGTTTAAAAAAACAGAGATAGACAGAAACATTAGAAAACCTGAAACGATGGGGATTCCGAAACATTTAGATTTTGAAACAAGTTCAAAATGACGTCTTCGGAATGACGTTTTCAGGTTGACGTTGTTCGGAATGACATTGTTCAAGATGACATGGATAACGGAGGCGTGAATGATAAAGAACAATATATAAAGGCGAAGGCTAAATCCAGCCGTTTTTATCCATTTTATCCTCTCACTTTAAAAGGCGGGGCTAATCAACAAAATGGTATTTTGAATTAACAAAACAGGCTAAATCCCGTTTACAATTATCACATCGTCACAT
>JALWKH010000161.1:2295-5140 GCA_026996635.1 Bacteroidales bacterium
CATTAACAACTACTTCGCCACAATCCTGTTGTAAAAGGCATCTACATTGGTGCTTACGGTGATGACATTTGAAGAACCTGCCATGTGATACAACGCCCTGCCGTAACTGATGTAAAACTTTGAAATCCTTATGCCTACACCTGCCGAAAAGCCGACAATTCCGGGACGTGATTCTATTTTGAGCTCTTTCCTGCGGCGGTAGTTAAAACCGAGTGAGATATAAAAATTTTTGAACGGAACAAATTCGGCACCGATTACAATATGCCTCATAAATTTATCCGCATAATCCAAAACTTTGCTTTCTTTCTTAACAGGTGCGGCATCCCCGAGGTAACTTGTTGTATCTTCATCGTATCGGAGTGGCACCGTATAAGTCAAATCAAATTTTTCCAAGTGCGTATAAGTAAAACTCAACCTGAACGGTGCGTGCTTAACCTTTTTTGAAAAGCCGATTTGCCAATCGAAAGGCAAAGGTTCACGCTTTTTGTCGGGATTATATCTCATCAACTCCACCCCTGCATTGCGAAAAACCATTCCAACGGTAAGTTGCCTTTTTTTGTTTACATACAAACCGCCGATGTCCGCAGCCAACCCCGATGCACGATAAAAAACATAGTTGGAATAAATAAATTTCGTGGTAATTCCCACATAAAAATTTGAATCCAATTTGCGGGAATAAGAAAGGTTTAAAGTCCAATCAGACGGTCTGAAAGTGCCGTATTTGTAACCCAAATTATCCGCTTCGGTAAACAATCCGTAATCAAAATAATAAAGCCCCAAAGCAAAATTGCCGACTTTGTCAATGTGGTGTGAATAGCCTGAATAATAGAAGTTTATGTCGCCCAAATAATTTATGTAATTGAGCGTAATAAAACCGCTCATATTTGAATCCAACAAAGCCGGATTGTGAAAAACCGTGCTCAAATCATTATCCTTAACGCTGGTGTTTTCTCCGCCGAGAGATGCAATGCGGGCACTGTTGGTAACATTCAAAAACGAAAAAATGTAATTGCCGCCGAGTTGCGGAAACATATGCAAAAATGCGAAAGCCAATATGGAGAAAACAAGTATTCTTTTCACAAAAAAGGTTTCTATAACTAACGAATTTGCAAAGTTATTATTTTGCAATATGCAAATGTATTAAGAAAAATAATACGGCAAACGCCAAAACTGTAAAACGCTTGTGAGAAATTATTGCAGCCTGCTAACATCCAAGAACGGGAATTCCTTTTGTAAGTTGTCTATTTTTCTTTGGGTAGCGGCAATGAATTTTTTGTGGCTATCGGTGCCGGGAAACAGCGGGCGGTGTTCAAGGTCTTTTCTGACTTTTTCAATTCTATTGATAACATTAAGTGTAGCATTATCGAAAAAAGCACCTGAAAATTTTTCCCAAATAAAATCTATCGCCGTATCATTCAGGTGTATCATATCGCGGGCATAAAACCTGTAGTCGCGCAATTCATCGTAAACTATTTCAAACGAAGGGAAGTAGTAACAATCTTTTGCAGATTTAATAATATCGTGAACGGCTACATTCAGAATTGACTTAGACAAATTGTTTTCTATTGCACCGTCTTTCCAATGCCTGACAGGACTAACGGTAAAAATGAATTTTGCCGAAGTGTTGATTTGTTTTATTTGTGGAAATGATGTTTGTAAACGATGAAACAATTTCATCGGGCGACAACCTTTCGCGTGTAAACTCAGAAGCGGGCAATTTGTGACAATTTGCAACTACTTTCCCTGTTCCGTTATGCCTGTAAACCCACGCCGTACCGAATGTGAAAAAAAAGTAATTTGCCGACTTCAGTTGCAAGCGTGCTTTTTGAAGGTGTGAGTTTATTTTTTCAAGGCTTTTTTGTGCGGAAATGTCGCTGAAATCTCCGTGGTGATCAAAGCTGAAAAAGAGTTCATTGCGCTTGTGCAAGTCTTTTCCCGTATAGGTTTTTCCAGACAAGATTATTTCCAACTGCGAAACGATGCTTGCAGGATTGTAAACTATACCGAACGGATTCAGGCAAATGTCAAACAAGTAGCGGTCAAGCTTATTGCCGATATTTTCCACAAAGCAACTGCCGGCAAGGAAGATTTTGTCTGCGTGTGAAATTTTGAAACCGTATGACGGAATATCAACTTCCATTCTGAATTTCATCAGCGTATTTTTTTGAGTTTATGTCCCGAAATGGTATAAATGGCAGACGGTTTTTTGTTTTCCGGCTCGCCGCTGTCGTCGTAGTCCACTATATAATCTACCATAGATTTCAATTCGTCGCTGATGTCTTTGAATTTCCGCGGGAAAGGTTCACCGCTAAGGTTTGCAGAAGTTGAGACTATCGGCTTGCCGAACAAATTCAGCACTTCGGTCATCAAATCGTGCTTGACAATTCTTATGGCAATACTGCCGTCTTCTTCCAGCAAAATATCGGGCAAATTAATTGCTTTCGGATAAACTATTGTCGTAGGTTCGTCAAACTCAAGGATTTGCTTCAAGAGCCTTACATTCACTTCTTCCGTGTATTCACGAAGCATATCAACATCACCCACAAGAATAATCATAGGTTTGTCGTAGGGGCGTTGCTTAATGTCGTACACCCTTTTTATTGCTTCGGGATTTGTGGCATCGCAACCGATTCCCCAAATGGTGTCCGTGGGGTATAATATTACTTTGCCTTCGTTTAGCGCTTGGACGATTTCAAAAACTTTGTTGTTCATTTTTTTGATGAGTTTACCAACCTGATGCAAGTATATCTACAATATGAATTACTTCAATGTCTTTATTCTGACGGCGAATGTATCCGCCGATGTTCATCAAGCAAGATGCTTCCGTAGAAGTTATAAAGTCGGC
>JALWKH010000162.1 GCA_026996635.1 Bacteroidales bacterium
ATTTGATTATGAGTATCAAAAAGTAGGTAATGATAATGGAAGTAATGGAGATTTTTTTGGAAGTGCATTGTCTGTTGACGGATTAAGAATTGTGTCCGGTGCTCCGGAATTAGACCTCATAGGAAGTAATTCGGGAGAAGTTTTTATTTATAATTCTACTGATTCCATGCATTGGAGTCTGGAACAAGCAATTTATCCATCTGATGCGGCACCCGGAGACGAATTCGGTTATTCTGTTTCGCTGAGTGGAATTTTCTTGGCAATTGGTGCACCTTCTGATGATGATGCAGCATCAAATGCAGGCAGTGTTTACATTTATAAGCTGGTTAGCGGGAATTGGCAGTTTCAACAAAAGCTTTTGCCCAATACTACGGCGGTAGATGCCAACTTCGGATATTCCGTGAGGATTGCAGGCAACAGATTAATAGTAGGTGCCCCTGCCGATACGGGTTCAAGCTATAAGCATGGTGCTGCATATATTTACAGGTTTAACGGTACCAATTGGATTCTGGAACAAAAACTTTACCCTTCGGACGAATCACAATCAGATTTTTACGGAGGAAGCGTATCTATAAGCGGCTTAAATGCTATAGTCGGAGCAAAGTATGCAAACGAAAACACAACTGATGATGACGGATCGGCATATATATATCATTTTAACGGTACTGCGTGGGTAGAAGATGTTAAAATTACAAATTCTAATGCCGGAACAAATGACTATCTTGGAGAAAGTGTTGATATTAATTCAAGTTTTGCTGTGATAGGTATTACCGGCGATGATGATAATGCAACCGGTTGCGGTTCAGTTTTTATATATAAATTAAATGGAACAAATTGGGATTTTAATCAGCAAATTTCAGGGACAACAAATTATGAATACTTGGGTTATTCAGTTGCTTTAAATGATACATTGCTTCTTGTAGGAAACAACAGCGCTAATTCGGGATATGTCAAATTTTACAAATATAATTCGGCGACGGGATTATGGGAAGAATACAATTCCGTAAATTCGTCTGCAGACAGATCACTCGGATATAGTGTGGCAACAAGTGGTGCTTATGCCGTAGCAGGTGCTCCCGAAAACGATTATGCTACAACTGGAGACGGGCTATTTTATATTTATGGACCTTGTCCTCCGTTTTCAATAACCTCACAACCGGAAAACCAATATAATGTATGTGAGTATGATTCTGCATACTTCTTAGTATTGGCAGAAAATGTAGCATCTTACCAGTGGCAATACAGATATAATGAAAGCAGTTCGTTTACAGATTTAACATCAGGATCTTATGTGGGAACACAACATGACAGCTTGCTTGCTGCTTATACGAATCCTGCATATCAATACTTTTCGTACAGATGTGAACTTACCGATATGTGCGGAAATGTATATTACACAGATACTGTCCATTTTGAATTTGATACTATTCCTCCAGTATTCAATATGTATGATTCAATAAATGTTTATTTGAATTACCAAGGTGAAGCGGAATTTGACCTTGGTGAAGCTACAGATTCTTTGTACGATAATTGCGGAATAAAAGATACGGTATATTCGGGACAAATTTCTTATTCATGTGATGATGTAAACAACAATTATCAAGTAATAGTTACTGTGAAAGATGAAAGGAATAACAGTGCAAAAGATACAATTATCGTAACGGTTCTTGACACAATTGGCCCGTATCAGATATATCTTACACAATTTAACCATTATTTGAACAGTAATGGAGAAAAGGCTACCAAAGACATGGTGGCAGTTACTGCAGCCGATAATTGTGCTATAGTAGATACTATCTATGATCCACCTGTGGTTTACTGTACGGATTATCCTTCTGTACTGTTAACCGTAACCGTGCATGATGATCAAGGGCATGAATTGCAAGACACAATGACTATTGATGTGCAAAATCCCTATTTTAATTTAAATGTTGTAACTACCGAATTGACTTTATATTTGGACAGTAATGGAACTGCTTCTTTAGATTGGGGAGATTTCGGCTATTATTATACTAATGCATGCGCAGTGGTTGATTCCGGAATTTCTCAAACAGTATTTACATGTGACGACATTGGAGACGATACGGTAATTGTTTTCTTTACGGATATGACGGATAATTATGATGAAGATTATTTTATAGTACATGTTTTGGATACTTTGATGCCTGTAGTGGAATGCCTGTCCGATACAGTTGTAGATGCCGATGTGTCAGGGTATTATTCGGTTCTGGGTGATGAGTTTGATCCTGTTTGGATGTATGACAATTGCTCTTATGGGGTGTGGAACAGTTTGGATTCTTCCAACACGTTATCCGGTTATCAATTACCTGAGGGGATAAATACCATAACATGGGTCATTGAAGATGCAAACGGAAATACTGCCGAATGTAACTTTAGTGTTACGGTAAATGAAGTGGTCGGTGCAGAGTCTGTTGTTAAAACTAACGGACTAACTATTTATCCGGTACCTTTTGAAACCTTTATTGTAGTTAAAACGGATAATTTCGGTTTATACAAAATTTACGATACTAAAGGAGTTTTAGTGTCAGAAAAAGAAATAACAAGAGGCAATACTATCTGGGAACTTAAAGATTTAAAGCCGGGTGTTTACTTTGTTAAATTTTCCGGTGATGATACAACAATACCTCCAATAAAAATAGTGAAAGAATAAAGATGGTTTTGGCCTCAACTTTCCCTGTTTGAAATGGCGTTGTCATATTGTGGCAGCGCCACTTCCCTTTTTTATTATCTTTGCAAGAAAAGAAAACATTATGGCAAAACAACTTTCCAAAGTAGAAGTAAAAGGGCTTGAAGCACGGTTTTATGATTTCTTGATGGATACGATTTCTGTCGGCAAATACAAAAAGTTTATAAATGATGCTTTATCACATATTGAACTGAAAGACGGCTACAAGATTATAGACTTCGGCTCGGGAACGGGCAGGAATATTATGATTTTACAAAAAAGAGCTGAGAAAGAGGGGGTAAATGTTGAATTTTACGGTGCCGATATCGGCAAAATTATGTCTGAAAAGTTCCAGAAAAAAACTTCCGCTTACGACAATATACATTTTCTTAATCACGATATCCGCAAGCCGTTTGATTTTGAAGCCGGAAGTTTTGATGCGGGAATGATTTCGTTTGTGTTGCACGGTTTTGTGCAAGAAGACAGGGACAAAATTTTGTCGAATTTTTCGCACCTCATTAAAAAAGGCGGCAAACTGTATGTAATTGACTATAACGAGTTGGATGTGGACAAATCGCCTTGGTATGTCAAATTCTTTTATCGCAAATTGGAATGTCCGTTGGCAGAAGAGTTTTCCGGCAGGAATTTGGAAGAAATGCTTTCGGGTTTCGGTTTCAAAAAAGTTGAATACAAACTTTATTTCAAAGATATAATCAGGCTTGCAATATTTGAAAGAGTTTAGCGATTTGATAAAAATCTTATTGAAAATTAAATGATTTTGAAAAATTAGAGTTACCTTTGCAGTCCAATTTTTTATAACAAAAAAATACAGTAATTATGCCAGTAAGAATCAGATTAGCGAGAAGGGGTAAGAAACGCTACGCATTTTATCACATTGTTGTAGCGGACAGCAGGGCGCCACGAGATGGCCGTTTTATTGAAAAAATCGGTTATTACAATCCTAACACAAATCCGGCAACTATCGAGTTGGATTTTGACAAAGCATTGGATTGGCTAATGAAAGGTGCTCAACCCACCGACACAGTAAGAGCAATTTTGTCTTACAAGGGTGTGTTGATGAAAAAACACTTGTTGCAAGGTGTGAAAAAAGGTGCTTTCGACGAAGCCGAAGCTGAAAGAAGGTTTAAAGCTTGGTACGAAGAAAAACAAAAGAAAATAGCTGAAAAAGAAGAAAAAATCAGGGCTCAAAAAGAAGCTGCAAAGAAAGCGCAATTAGAGCACGAAAAGAAAGTTAAAGAAACAAGGGCTCAAGAATTAGCCAAAAAGTATGCTGAAGAAGCTGCAGCCGAAAAACCGGAAGAAGGTGCTGAAGAAAACGCAGCAGGAGAAGCTACTGAAGAACAAGCCGAAAATTAAAAATATTTATGCCGTTAGTAAAAAATAATGACCGCGAGTATCTCGAAATCGGTTATTTCAGAAAATTACACGGCATAAAAGGAGAAATTGAGCTCAGTATAGGCGAAGAACAATTTATTGACTTATTAGATACAAAGGGGTGGATTTTCGTTGACATCAACGGCGAATTCATCCCTTTTCTTATTGTATCATTTTACGAAAAAAATCCTGTTACGGTTGTTTTAAGCCTCGAAGACGTATATACTTACGAACAAGCCGAAAGCCTGCTTAAGAATAGTGTTTACATCCTACTTGAGTCAGAAGAAGAAAAGGCTGAATTTTTGCCGCAAGACGAGTTTTACGAACAGTTTTTGGGCTACAAGGGTGTAACAGTTCAAGGTGCTGTTTTGGGCGAGTTGGCAAGGGTGGAAAAGTCTTCTACAAACCCGCTTTTGGTTTTTGAAGGCGAAAAGACTGTGTCGGTGCCTATTTACAGCGACTTTATCAAAGAAGTGGATACGGAGAAAAATGAGATTTTGCTAGACTTGCCGCCGGGCTACTTGGAAGTTTTTTAATCTTATTTTATGGGATACGAAACTATTCGCACTTTTATAGCCATTCCCGTAAATTACAGAAAGATAGAAAAAAGTTATGCGGAATTACGGCAAACCCTTTCGCGTGACAAAATTAAATGGGTAGATCCATTTCAATTTCATTTGACTTTGCAATTTATCGGCGATACTCCTTTGGAATTAGTTGATGAAATAAAAACGGTTGTAGAATCTTTGAGTTGGGAAGATACCTCAATCCGTTTCGACGGGTTGGGATATTTCGGGTCAAAAGGCTTGCTGCGGGTCTTGTTCGTTAAAACAAAGCCCAATGATGTACTGCAACAGCTGCAAGCGTATGTTCACAATGAATTAGGCAAATTGATAACGCTGAAAGAGGAAAACCGTGAATATGTGCCACATTTGACTCTCGGGCGGATAAAATTTGTAAAAAACAAAAAGCACTTCTACGAAACAATAGAACGGTTGTCTCCGGGTTTTGATTTTGAAAGCAAATTGGAAAAGGTTGTTTTTTTCAAAAGCACA
>JALWKH010000163.1:0-1541 GCA_026996635.1 Bacteroidales bacterium
CTACCGCATCCCCGCCATTTTGACCTGTTCCAAACGCACTACCACAATTGCTATTCAGCGGTAAATCAATTAACTAACAATTAACAAATTATCACATTATTTCATTAACACATTTCCCTTCCGCCTTAAAAGACGGGTCTAATCATGTTAATAATGTAAATGAACATAAAAACAGATGAAGTCTGTCTTATCACAGAAAAGTTTTCAAAAAAAATCATTTTCATATTCAAAAAAACATTATTTTTGCACCGCTCTTTTACAAAAATCAGCCCAGATGGCGGAACTGGTAGACGCGCATGGTTGAGGGCCATGTGGACATTGAGTCCGTGCAGGTTCGAGTCCTGTTCTGGGCACAAAAAAAGGGGCAAAAAATTGTCCCTTTTTTTATTCATTGAAACCCAAGCCCGGGTGGCGGAATTGGTAGACGCGCATGATTCAGGGTCATGTGGTCGCAAGACCGTGCAGGTTCGAGTCCTGTTCCGGGCACAAAAAAGGCGGCTCAAAATTGGCCGCCTTTTTTATTTCGCACCACCATCGTTTATTACAAATATTCCTTAATTATTTCATCAAGCAATTCTTTATCTGTTCTCACAAAGTTCACATTAGCATCTATCAAATCCTGACGCAAATGTTTTCCAACCCTCTTCACTACAAAAACATCCACACCGTCCAAAATCTCAATTATTTCATTGTGGTGGTGTTCACCTTCTTCCCCGTCATCGTGGTCGTGTTCCTTATGCGGATTTTCAATAAAATATTGATTAATAATTTTCCCGCCTTCTATTTCATAACACACAAATTCGTTTGTCCTACCCGTCCTTTCCGCTATGGTCTTACGGTCATCTGTCGCAATACAAACTTTTTTCATAATTTCCCTTTTTTAACTTTTAAACTTTTTATTTACTCCTAGAAAAGAGGATGCAAAAATCTTAGCACACTCTCTCAAACACTAATCAATTCATTACTCCATTAGCAAATTAACACATTTCCCCATTAGCACATTATCCCATTATCTCATTAACAAATTAGCAAATTAAACATTCATCGCCGTTTCAAAAGCATCATAAATTGCTGTTTGTGCTTTACCTACCTTTTTGGCATCACCGATAAGAGCAACATCAGCTTTATCCTTAATTTTTTCATACAATCCGTTTTCAGGTTTCATTCCGGTTGCCATCACAATATGGTCAATTCCGTCTATTTCAACCGTACCGTCTTCACCTTCGGCAATTATTTTAGAATCATCTATCACTTCTTTTACAAGTGTGGAAGTGTAAATTTTCACGCCTTTTTCTTTCAACTTCTTAAGGGTCATCACCTTTTCAATCATTTCCATACCGTTTGCCACTTCCGGCAGCATCTCTATGATTATCACCTCGTTATTGTTGTCAACAAGCTTTGATGCAACTTCCACTCCAATGAGTCCGCCACCAACAACTACTACTTTTTTACCCGAAGGTAATTGGTCGTCTTTCAAAAATTCCGTCCAATAATACTTGTTCAAGCCCTTGATAGGCGGCACCGAAGGATTAGAACCCGTT
>JALWKH010000163.1:1551-5116 GCA_026996635.1 Bacteroidales bacterium
TCTGCCAACCAAATCATCTTCCGTGGCAAGTTTGTGTTCCACGGTAATTCCCTTGTTTGCAATCTCATTTTTGTAGTATTCTACAATTTCTTTCAGACTTTGCTTGTTCGGTGGCAGATATGCCAAATTAAACTGCCCACCGAGTTCATTCTTTTCAAAAACCGTAACATCTGCACCTCTTTCTTTCAGCCTGATAGCGGCTTCCATACCGGCAAGACCACCGCCAACCACAGCAACTTTTTTAGATGTTTGAGCAGTATTTTTCTCCAATGTTGTGCCAACGGTCGGATTTACCACACATTGCAATCCTTTACCCGATTTCACTCCACCGAGGCAACCTTCGGAACAAGCCAAACAAGGTCTGATATTTTCTTTTATTTCTCCCATGAGCTTGCCTATCACATCTTCATCTGCTACCAATGCCCTACCGAGAGCAAAATATTCGGCACCGTATTTATTTTTCAGCGTATTTATATCATCTTCATTGTGAATCCTGCCTACAAAAATCACAGGAATATCTACGGCATCTTTTATCTTGCTTGCCAATTCCCAAATCTTACCCTTTGGCACAAACATATGTTGGAAGAACCAAGGCGGTGTATTACAAGCACTTCCGGCTACGGCGTGCAATGCTGCCACTCCCCTCTTTTCCAATTCCTTTGCAAAAATCTTTGCTTCATCCGATTTTATTCCTTGCGGCAAAATTTCATCACTGGTAATTCTTGCAATTATAGGAATATTTACTGCAGACTTCACACTGTCCAACACTTCGAATACAAACCTCATTCTGTTTTCCAAACTGCCGCCGTATTCATCATCCCTGTCGTTTACCGTGGGAGACAAAAACTGTGCAGCCAAATATCCGTGTCCAAATTGCAATTCCACAAAATCAAAACCCGCTTTTTCTGCCCTTACGGCAGCTTGCGTCCAAATATCAATGGCTTTGCGAATATCGTCTTTTGTCATTCTTTTTGGTGTAGCCCCACCATTTTCGCAAGGTTTATCTGTAGCAGATACCCAAAAGTTACCCGGAATTTTCGGATTAGCCATTCTACCCGGATGATTCAAATGGGCAATAACCTTAGCACCCTTTAAGTGTATCAAATCGGTAAGCCTTTTCAACCATTCAATTTTATCATCTGCATCAATGCCCAACTGTGTAGGCAATTCTCTCAAGCCTTTATGTATGTATAATGGTTCCAATGCTACTGCTCCAGCGTGGTTAGACCTTTTTCCGTAAAAATCCAAATGCTTGTCGGTTACCTTACCGTCACCGGCTGTATATCCCAACTTAACCGGTGCCATTATGAAATTATTCCTTAAATCCAACATATCAATGTTTTTTAATTTTTTCAGTGTGTTAATTTACAAGTTTTTTTTGAATATCCTATTTTTTTAGAACAATTTGGCACAAAAGCGTTTTCAAGCCAAACCCGTAACATAAAAATTTCCAACTATTATTTGTATCTTTGCAAGCTAAATGAATTTGATTCGTTTATGGAAAACATAAGAAATTTTTGCATAATAGCACATATAGACCACGGCAAAAGCACATTGGCAGACAGGATGTTGCAGATAACCAATACCGTTAGCGACCGCGAACTTGTTGACCAAGTGCTGGATGATATGGACATCGAACGCGAACGCGGTATTACCATTAAAAGCCATGCCATCCAAATGAACTACAAGCACAACAACAAAGAATATGTGCTAAACCTCATTGACACTCCCGGACACGTGGATTTCAGTTATGAAGTATCGCGTGCAATTGCTGCCTGCGAAGGTGCCCTTCTCGTAGTTGATGCCACACAAGGCATTCAGGCTCAAACCATTGCAAACCTCTACCAAGCTATTGACTACAACCTCGAAATTATCCCTGTGGTAAACAAAATCGACTTGCCGCAAGCAATGACAGAAGAAGTAAAAGACCAAATTGTTGACCTTATCGGTTGCGACAGGGACGAAATAATAGAAGCAAGTGCAAAGACAGGACAAGGCGTTGACAAAATATTGGAAGCCATAGTGGAAAGAGTTCCGGCACCCGAAGGAGATCCCGATGCACCATTGCAAGCATTGATTTTCGACTCGCTTTTTAATCCGTATAAAGGCATAATTGCATACTTCCGAATTTTTAACGGCACACTAAAAAAAGGCGACCGAGTAAAATTTTTCCACACAGGCAGGGAATACGATGCAGAAGAAATCGGTGTGCTGAAAATGGATTACCAACCTACAGATGAACTAAAAGCCGGAAATGTAGGCTACATCGTTTCGGGCATAAAAAATTCACGCGAAGTAAAAGTCGGCGACACGATAACGCATGTGGACAGACCTTGCGACAAGCCTGTGGAAGGGTTTAAGAATGTGAAGCCGATGGTGTTTGCAGGTATTTATCCTATTGACAGTGACGATTACGAACTTTTGCGTGATTCGCTTGAAAAACTGCAACTTAACGATGCTTCGTTAGTGTTTGAACCTGAAAATTCACTTGCTCTCGGGTTCGGTTTCAGGTGCGGATTTCTTGGGCTTTTGCATATGGAAATTGTGCAAGAACGCCTAGACAGGGAATTTAATGTGGATGTGATAACCACCGTACCGAATGTGCTCTACAAAGTTTATATGAAAAACGGCGAAGTGATTGATGTTTACAACCCGTCGGAACTGCCACCTCTAAACAAAATAGACCACATCGAAGAGCCATACATCAGCGCACAAATCATTACCAAGGCCGAATTTATAGGTCCCATAATGAGCCTTTGCATAGATAAGCGCGGCAAACTCGTAAATCAAACTTATATTACTCCTACCCGCATTGAGATGAATTTTGAAATGCCGGTCAGCGAGATTGTGTTTGACTTTTACGACAAACTGAAAAGTATTTCACGCGGATATGCTTCGTTTGACTATCATCATATTGGCTACAAGCCTTCAGATTTGGTAAAATTGGATATCCTGCTCAACGGTCAGCAAGTTGATGCCTTGTCAGCACTCATTCACAAAGACAATGCTTACCAATTCGGCAAAAAAATGTGCAAAAAGCTAAAAGAACTTATCCCGCGTCAACAGTTTGACATTGCCATTCAAGCAGCCATAGGTGCCAAAATCATCGCTCGCGAAACCATTAAGGCATACAGAAAGGATGTTACGGCAAAATGCTACGGCGGTGATATTTCCCGTAAGCGCAAACTCTTGGAAAAACAAAAGAAAGGTAAAAAGAAAATGCGTCAAGTCGGTAAAGTAGAAGTGCCGCAACAAGCATTTTTAGCCGTACTGAAGTTGAATGATTAGGGGAAAAATAAAATTAGTAAAGCAAGCTTAACCAATTTTAGTGATTATTACACCTTATTGGTATGATTTTCCGTTAAGACTTTTGGCTTAAGCTACAGAAAATAATCACGATTAAATTTCTATTGCAAAATTTGGGATAATAACTTTATTCAAATCTTTTAAATTTTATTTTATCTGTAATAATCACTTTTTTTTTAATTTTTTTTTTACTAACAATAAACTCATTATTATTAAAGGACCATTATACTTTACTTTTTTCCATTTTTTTGTACTGTTC
>JALWKH010000164.1 GCA_026996635.1 Bacteroidales bacterium
TAGTGTAAAGAATAATATTTATGATATTAAAGAATTTTTGTAACTTTGGTAACCTTTCAAAATAATGTACTATGAAGTATGGCATATTTTTGTTGGCTTATCTGTTTGGGTCTATTCCTTCTGCAGTGTGGTTCGGTAAGCTTATAAAAGGTGTAGATGTAAGGGAACACGGAAGTGGAAATGCCGGAGCGACCAATACTTTTCGTGTTTTGGGTTGGAAAGTGGCATTGCCTGTTTTTATCTTCGATGTTTTAAAAGGATATGCGGCAGTAAAACTGTATGTTTGGTCCGGGGTACATTTTTCAAACCCTGATTTTGTTATGATAATTTTGGGAATTTTAGCTGTTGCCGGTCATATTTTCCCTGTGTTTGCAGGATTTAAAGGTGGCAAGGGGGTTGCTACGCTTTTGGGGGTTATGATTGCTTTGGCACCGCTACCTACACTTTATGCTGCAATTGTTTTTATTATTGTTTTTGCATTGTCAAATATTGTTTCTTTAAGCAGTTTGTTGGCTGGATTGTCTTTGCCGATTGTGTACTATATTGTGTGTGGAGCTAATATAGGTTTTAGTTATCTTAAGTTAGGATTTTTTGTTTTTGTATTTTTATTACTTACTTATACTCATAGAAGTAACATAAAAAGAATTTTTGAAGGTACGGAGTCTAAAATATACTTTAGCAAAAAAAGAAAGGAACGAAATGAAAAATAAACAAGTGGTGTTCATGGGAACACCTGAATTTGCCGCTTATTCATTAAAATATTTGCCTGAAAACGGTATAAATATAGCAGGGGTTGTTACAGTTCCGGATAAAAAAAGCGGAAGAGGATTAAAATTGACTGAAAGCGATGTGAAAAAAGTTGCCAATGAGTTAGGTATTAGAGTTTTGCAGCCTGAAAAATTAAAGGATGAAGATTTTATTGAAGAGTTGAAGGCTTTAAATCCCGATTTATTTGTTGTAGTAGCTTTTAGAATGCTTCCAAAGGTTGTTTGGTCTATGCCTACACATGGAACTATAAATTTGCACGCATCTTTGTTACCGCAATATAGAGGTGCAGCTCCAATAAATTGGGCAATTATCAATGGTGAAAAGGTTACGGGTGTTACTACATTTTTTATTGATGATAAAATTGATACAGGTAAAATAATTTATCGAAAGGAAGTTGAAATATCTCCGGTAGATACTGCGGGAACATTGCATGATAAACTTATGGCAGAGGGTGCAAAATTATTGCACAAAACAGTGAAAGATATTTTTGCCGGAGAAGTAGAGCCTGTGCCACAAGAGAAGTTTATTAAAGATGTTGATTTGAAATATGCTCCTAAAATTTATAAAGAAGATTGTAAGATAGATTGGAATAACGAGGTTGAAAAGATATATAATTTTATTAGGGGGTTGAGCCCGTATCCGGGTGCATGGTCTGTTATATCATTGGAAAAAAACGGTAAGCAAGAAAGGGTTGAGGTGAAAATTTTGTTTGCAGAATATGAAACAAAAGAACACGATTATGACCTGGGAACGGTGGTTGCGGAAAATAAAAAAATTAAGATTGCCGGAAAAGACGGTTTTATAATTCCAACAAAAATTAAGCCGCAAGCAAAAAAAGAAATGGATAATCAAGCTTTTTCCAACGGATATTTGAGGTTTAATCCCAAATTTGAATAGAAAATTTTATTTGTAATGAAATATTGTAATATCTTTGCACCGAAATAAAAATTTACAACTATGGAAAATACGCAAAATAACCAAGCAATGCCGCAAAAAGAAGATAACACAATAGCAGTTATTTCATATATAACTTTTATCGGGTGGATTATTGCTGCAATAATGTTTTCAAACAAAAAGTCTGAACTCGCAGCTTACCATTTAAGAGATATGTTGGGACTTATTTTAACCAGTCTTGTGTTGTGGGTAATAGGATTTATTCCATTCATTGGTCCTATTATTTATTTACTCGGCTTAATTTTCCTTTTCGTATTATGGCTTATCGGATTGATAAATGCGATAAACGGTGTTATGAAACCGTTACCTGTAGTTGGTACTATGTTTCAAAAGTGGTTTGCAACAATGTTTGTGTAAAATAAAAAAATAGTAAGGTATGTCAAAGGATAAAAAAGTACATCACGAAGACGGTTTTGAAGCGATAGAAGAAACCTTGACCAGGTCAGAGTTGTTTATTGAAAGGAATAAGAAAATTTTGAGTTGGGTTATTGCCGGAATTTTGGGTGTTGCTCTTATTTTTATGGCAGTAAAAAAATATTATATTGCTCCGAAAGAAGCGGAAGCCCAAGCTCAAAGTTTTATGGCAGTAAGCTATTTTGAAAAGGATTCTTTCAAGTTGGCTTTGAATGGTGACGGTAATTATTTGGGCTTGTACGACATTATTGATGAATACGGATGGACAAAAGCAGGTAATTTGGCAAAGTATTATGCGGGTATTGCCGAGTTAAGGCTTGGTAATTATGAAAAAGCAATTGATTTGTTGAAAGATTTTGATGCAGACGACCTGATGATTAAACCTATGGCTTTAGGTGCTATTGGTGATGCATATGCAGATTTAGGCAAGAATGACGAAGCTGCTTCATATTATGAAAAAGCTGCAAACAGCAGTGAGAATGAATTTACTACACCATTGTTTTTGTTTAAAGCCGGGTTGATGTATGAAATCTTGAAAGATAATGATAAAGCCCTTGAACTTTATCAAAAGATACAAAGAGAATATCCGCATTCTACTGAAGCGAGAACAATAAAGAAATATATTGCCAGAGTAAAGGTTAAGTTGGGAAAGGATAAAATTTAATGGCAACTAAGAATCTTTCCGATTACGATATAAATAAAGTTCCTTCCGCCGCAGGCATGAAAGTCGCTATAGTTGTGGCGGAGTGGAACTTTGATATTACTTCTGCTTTAAGGGATGGTGCTGTTGAAACTTTAATGAAACACGGCGTAAACGAAGACGATATTTTTGTGGAGTATGTACCCGGTTCATTTGAGTTAATTCACGGAGCCAAAATTGTTTATGAAAAATACTCGCCTGACGGAATTATTGTTATTGGTGCTGTTATAAGAGGTGAAACACCGCATTTTGATTTTATTTCACAAGGAGTAACTTACGGAATAGCTCGATTAAATGTTGAGTTGGATGTTCCTGTTATTTTCAGTGTTCTTACTACAAACAACAAAGAACAAGCATTGGAAAGGGCAGGCGGGAAATTAGGCAATAAAGGTACCGAAGGTGCAGTTACTTTGATTAAAATGGTTTCTCTCGCAAAAAAATAAAACTTCATACTTAATGTTTCAAATAGACGACAAAATTATATCTGACGATATTTTTGAGGTTAACTTTTTGTGTGATTTGCAATCATGTAAAGGAATGTGCTGTGTGGAAGGAGATTCGGGAGCACCGTTGGAGGAAGAAGAGACTGAATTTTTAGAAAAGATTTTTCACATCATAAAAAAATATTTGCCGGAAAAATCATTGAAGGAAATAGAGAAACAAGGTTTATGGGTAATTGATTCCGATGGCGATATTGTTACTCCGACTATTGGTAATTTGGATTGTGTATATGCTTATCGTGATGAAAAAGGGATTGTGAAATGTGCTATTGAAAAAGCTTATTTGAATGAAGAGATTGATTTTAGGAAGCCTATTTCATGCCATTTGTATCCCATCAGAGTGAAAAAGTACGATGATTTTTATGCATTGAATTACGATAAGCAAAAAATATGTCAAGTTGCAGTTATTCTCGGCAATAAAAAGAATCTGCCGATGTTTAAATTTTTGAAAGAACCTCTTACTAGGAAATTCGGTGAAGAGTTTTATAATGATTTGGAGATAGCTTACGATGAATATTATAAAAAAAGGGAGCTTTGAGGCTCCCTTTTTTATTTGTGGTTAGGCATCTATTTCTTAGTTTTTTCCTCTCAGCAAGTAGAATGAACCTCTCAAGTCTTTGTATTCTTTACCGTCACGTCCTTTGGCATTTATTATGTAATAATAAACACCCGGTGATGCCAAACTGTTGCCTACCTTGCCGTCCCAACCGCTTTCTTCATTTTGCCAATCTGTCCATTCGTAAATCTTCCTGCCCCAACGGTCAAAGATTACTCCTTCAAAACTTTCAAGTGTCTTGGCATGTACTTGGAAGTAATCGGATACTCCGTCGCCGTTCGGCGTAAATACATTCGGTACTTCCAATATAGATTGGCTTTCTACATAGAACGGTCCGAATACCAAGGTATCCCTACAGCCTTCGGGACTTATCGAGATAAGCATGATGCTGTAATTACCTTCGTCATTGAAAGTGTAAACGGGATTCACTTCTTCACTGCTGTAAACTACTTGGTTATTCGAATTATATATGTACCATTCGTAATACATGCCGTTGATGCTTTGGTTTATCAAGGTAGCTGTGTAAGGTGCTATCCTTTCTTGTCCCAAGATAACCGTAGTGTCAAACATAGCTACTGTATGGCCTGTGTCTGCCATATAGATTCTTAATGTGTCCGTACATATCGGTCTTGGAACTACATTAGCGGCATCTGGTGATTGGCTTTCTCCTATTACATATACCATGTAGGTCATGTTACCCGGAAGCATGTCTTGAATGCTGTCGTTTATCGGCCTGTTGTATTGGTTATAGGTCAATGTATCCCATTCAAAGGTGTATTGATGTTGATTGGTGTACAAGGTTATTTGTCCGTTCGGGTAGCCGCAGGTAGCATAATTGATGTCATAATCCGGTACCATCATCGGTGGTTCGTGTACCGTATCTATTTTAATTGACGAACGGCAACCGAATATATTTTCCGTTACCAGGGTTACAACATGAATTGTATCGCCCGTCCATGGCCAATGAACTTCTACATAGTTACTGCTATCCAATGTAGTTGCATTCATGCTGTCAACAACTCCGTTGCCAAAATCCCAATCGAAGTAAACTACTCCGTAATCCGGATGGTCATTGGATCCTGTGTAAACATTGGCTTCTATATAGCTGTCGTATCCGATACAGTAAGGTACGGTTGCCGAAAAATCTCCCGTAGGTTGAGGAGCAAACAATACCCTTAAGGTGTCTTTATCAACACATCCGTCATGGTCAACTACCCAGTA
>JALWKH010000165.1 GCA_026996635.1 Bacteroidales bacterium
ATCATCCGAAAAAGAATATAAAGTCATAAACATAGGTAATTTGCCAAGTGCAGTTTATTTGGTAACTCTTACAAATTTATCTGACGGTCAAGTTAAAACAAAAAAGATTGTGATTGGAAAGTAATTTTCTAAAAAAAATATTGTTAAGAATAACAATTTTAATGCTGGGAATATCAATCCCGGCATTTGTTTTTTCCCAGTTTGCCGACAATTGGGTCAATTACAATCTACAATATTTTAAATTTAAAGTACATTCCAAAGGGATTTATCGCATATACAAGCAAGACTTACTAAACGGTGGTGTTCCGATAGGAAGTATCAATCCCAAAAATATTCAAATTTTCAGAAATGGTAAAGAAATACCTATTTATATAAAAGGTGAAGACGACTACATATTTAACGATAACGATTACATAGAATTTTATGCATATCCAAACGACGGGACTTTGGACACTTCACTATACGAAACGGCAAACCAACAAGCAAATCCTTATGTGAGCCTTATAAACGATACGGCAACTTATTTTCTCACCTGGAAAGATGATGCTACTCCAAAACTCCGTTATACGGTAATAAACGATTCCACAGAATACACAATTACCGATAAATGTTATCAAACAGTTTTACAAAATTACAACTCATCTTATTATCTGGGGCAAAGTGCTCCGACATACACGGCAGGTGAAGGTTGGTTTGACAATACAACATTTTACAATAACCACGATGTGGTCAAAACTATTTCCACTCCTCAAGCCGTTTCGTCATCTAATGCAACGATTGAATTATGTTTTGTAGGCACTCCGGCTTCGGCAGTAGAATCAAATGTTTTTCACCAGGCTATTATTTATATGAATGGAAATACTGTAGTTGACACAACCTTTTCGGGCTTTAATTTTATCCGTAAAAATTTTAATGCTTCGGTTTCTTCATCTAATCAATTTACCTTTACTGCAAATTATATCTCCTCATACATTGACCGCCAAGCTGTTTCTTACATCAAAATTGATTACCTGCGAATTGCTTCTTTTGATGATGCATCAACGGCAAATATTTATTTAACTCCCTCTACAGCAAACAGAACCCTACAAATATCAAATTTCAACGGCGGAGATTCACCAATAGTTCTAGATTACAAAAACGGATATAAAATTATCCCCGTAAAAACTTCCACAAACACCTATAATATCAATATCCCACCTGCAACCAATAACAATACACTCTTTATCGCCAATGAAGATCAAATAAAAGAAGTTACCAACATTGAACCTGCCGAAATGACAAATTATTTCACTAACAAAAATTACGACTTAATAATAATCACAAACAAACTTCTTAAAACAAGTGCCGAAGAATATGCAAACTACCGCACTCAGCAAGGATATTTTACCCTAATTGCATACATCGAGGATTTATACAACGAATTTTCGTATGGTATTGAAAAAAATCCCCTTGCCATAAAAAACTTTCTTCGAAAAGTTTACTACACATACGACTCGTTGCCAGATGCCGTCTTTTTAATCGGGAAAGGTATCCACAACAGGTACTCTAAATCAAATTCTACTCTCTATTCTCAGAATCTGGTTCCGACCTGGGGAGACCCGTCTTCAGACAATATAATGGCTGCACGGCTCGATACTTTATATCAAGGATTGGAACCACAAATACCTATCGGCAGACTATCGGCAACAAATAATCAGGAAATATCGGACTATTTGCAAAAAGTAAAAGAATACGAAACCGCACCCAAAGAAGAATGGATGAAACACATATTGCACCTCGGCGGTGGTTCTAACCAACAACAACAAACACTTTTTGAAAGTTATTTGCACGATTATGAAAATATAATCGAAGATACGCTATTTGGCGGATATGTTTATACTTTTATAAAAAACTCGTCTCAACCAATCTCACAAGCATCAAGTGACTCAATTAGAAATATTATAGATTCGGGTATCACTTTGCTTACATTCTTCGGTCACGGTTCTTCCAGCGGATTTGACCAAAACATAGATTATCCTCAAAACTACAATAACACAAGCAAATATCCCGCTATTATCTCAAACTCTTGCCTAACCGGAGACATACATCTTCCCCCTCCACAAAAAATAAGTGAACAGTGGGTATTCGCTCCAGAAAAAGGTTCAATAGCATTTATTGCAAGTGCCGATTTAGGTTATACTTCTATGCTACACCTGATAACTACAGAACTTTACAAGCAAATTTCATATTTTAACTACGGAAAACCTCTCGGTAAACAAATCCAAGAAGCCATTAAAAATTTCTCTTACAGTTATACTGACAATCCTTATTATGTAAAAATGGCTTATGACTTTACCCTGCTCGGCGACCCGCTCCTCAAACTTAACTACAGCAACAAGCCCGACTTTTTAATTCACTCTTATGACATTAAATTTACACCGTCTGTAATCACCTCTGCCACAGACTCTTTTCAAGTTACATTTAGCGTAACTAATATCGGTAAAGCCACAACAGACACATTCTTGACCGGTATAAACAGAACAATAGGAAATTACCAGTGGACAGGATTTGTAACACACAATGGATGTCTTTACAAAGATACCGTAACACTAACTCTACCTTCTGTTCCGATGAATAACTCGGGAATGAATAGTATATGTTTCTATGCAGACCAAATCGACCAAATAAGCGAATTTGACGAAACAAACAACGAAACTTGCATCGATTTTATGGTAAGCAGCGATTTGGTATTCCCTGTTTATCCCTACGAATATGCAATTTATCCTTATGACACCCTCACCTTAAAAGCAAGTACAGGCAACCCGTTAAATTTTTCGGGACAAGTTATTTTTCAGATTGACACAAACGATTATTTCACCAGCCCGTTTATGCAGCAGCAAGTAGTAAACATATCACCCGGCGGCGTGGTAAAATGGCATTTGCCTTTTACACTTCAAGACAGCACGGTTTACTATTGGCGTGTATCAAAATTAAATACAAACAATTGGATAGGTTCTTCATTTATATACATACCGGGAAAAACCGGATGGTCTCAAGCACACTTTTATCAATTTTCAAAGGATGATTATACATTCATTTCATTCAACAGGTCAAACAGGGATTTTGAATACATACAAACACCGGTTCAACTTTTTTGTAGAAATATAGGTAACGCAGGTTCGGCATCTTTTTATGATATAAAATATTTTATGGGCGATAATGGTGATTATTCTTGTTGCGGTGCTGCCGATGCAATAATGGTTGCCGTTTTTGACTCGACATTCCTAACTCCTTGGGAATCGAATCGAGGAGAGTTCGGACACCGGAATTATCCGAAATGTCCTTCCAGGAGCAGAAATGACCTCTATTTCGTATTTTCCACAGATAGCTCTTCATTGGTAAAAATGGCAAACTTCATTCACGACAGCGTTCCCGACAATGACTACATATTGTTATACTCTTGGCGGAACGGTCACTTTGAAAACTGGCCTGAAACAGCTTATCAAAAATTAGAAGATCTCGGTGCATCAAACATCAGATTCATACCTGACAATTATCCGTACATTTTTTTCACAAAAAAAGGAACGCCTTCAAGCTCAATTTCCGTAACAGGGAACTCTCCTACAGACACTATAACATTAACCCACAATATTCTTACAAACTTTTATTACGGCAAAATAAAATCACCGCTAATAGGTCCCGTTCAAAACCTATACTCCGTACATTGGCATTATAAACAAAAAGAAATAAATTCGGACAGTACGGTGTTTAAATTCTTATCTGAACCGCAGGACACCATTATCTTATCACAAACCAACAACAATCTTGATACAACATTATTACAAACAGTATCGAATTATTACAAATTTTCAATGTTCACAAAGGACTCTTCATATAAAACACCTTCACAACCTATAAGATGGCAACTTATTTTTGATGAAATTCCCGAAACGGCTATAAATCCCACAAAAGGATTTTATTTCCCACGGGATAGCGTACAACAAGGAGATTCAATTACATTTTCCATAGCTACCGAAAACATTAGCCACAAGGATATGGACAGCCTTGTAGTAAGGTATTATCTAATAGATGAAAACAACTTCACCTCAATTCTTGCTACCAAAAAGTTAAGACCTCATCCTGCAGGGGATGTGTTAAGTGATACCATAACATTTTCCACTAAAAATTTACTGGGGCAATATTTTTTACGGGTAGAATTTAATCCTATCAATGAAAACACAGGAGATTATTATCAATTGGAACAATATCATTTCAACAATATTGCCGAAGTTAGATTCACGGTTTCTCCCGATAATGCAAACCCTATACTCGATGTAACATTTGACGGCAGGCATATTATGAATTACGAATCAGTTGCCAAACAGCCTGTTATTAAAATCTCACTCCGTGACGAAAACAATTATTTTTTATTAGATGACACTTCTGCCTTTGAAATTTATCTTTCCGAAATAAAACCGGATTCAACAATCACACATAGGATTTTTTTCAACAATAGTTATCCTATCGAATTTTATCCTGCCACATCACTGTCAGACAACTATTGTTATGCTATTTTCCAACCCGAATTATCTAGTGGCACATACAAACTTTCAGTTCAAGGAATTGACAAATCTGGCAATTTATCGGGTGAAAATTACTACGAAGTTTATTTTGTAGTGGATTCCTTACTTTCAATAGAACACTTTTATACTTTCCCTAACCCGTTCAGAAATAAAACATATTTCGCTTTTACCATAAAGAATCATTTACCCGACGAATTTTATATAGACATCTACAATTTGCAAGGCAAATTTATTAAAAGACTAAACCTTTTGAATGAGAAAATTTATGTAGGATACAACATAACCAATATTTATTGGGACTGTACAGACAATTTTAACAACCAAGTTCCGCAAGGAATATATATTTACAAAGTCACAGCTTCATATAAAGGAATTCCGGTTCAAATCAAAGTGAGCACTAAAAGCAATTCTACTCTAAACGGTTTCGGAAAAATTATTTATTTAAAATAATATAGTTTGGACAACTAATTTTTATTAAATTTGTCTAAAAAGTAAAAAAAAAACAAACTCATGAAAAAGCTTATAT
>JALWKH010000166.1:0-2207 GCA_026996635.1 Bacteroidales bacterium
ACTTTTTCATGTTTTATTTTTCAACAATCACTGTAAAATCTATATAACTAATAACCAATAACTAACAACTAACAACTAACAACTAACCACTAAAAACCTACTTCCCGTTAAAAAGATTAAAAATATCCCTGCCATTCGCATACAACACTATTGCCAACAAGATAACAAGTCCAACGATTTGTGCCCTTTCCAAAAATTTATCACTCGGTTTGCGACCTGTTATCATTTCATACAAGGTAAACATCACGTGTCCGCCGTCAAGTCCGGGGATAGGCAACAAATTCAATACCGCCAGCATAATTGACAAAAATGCCGTAAGATTCCAAAACGCTTGCCAATCCCAAACTCCCGGAAAGATTTTTCCGATGGAAATAAAACCGCCAACACTTTTGTATGCACCTGTTTCAGGCGTAAAAATTATTTTCAATTGTTTAATATAACTGCCTATAACCTTAACGGTTTTATGGTATCCTGCAGGTATGGCTTGCCACAATGAATAATTTATGTGTTTCAACTCAAAATATTTGCTGTAATCAAGGTCTAATGCCACACCTATCATGCCTTTGTCATTCACGGCTACAGGCACGGTCAATGTATCGCTTCCCCTCACAATCGTTAATTCAACCTTTGAATTTTTATTTTCAGACAAATATTTTTTCACTTCATCCACGAACATAGCAGGTGTTCCGTTAACAGCAACCACTTTGTCGCCCGGTTTGATACCTGCTTGCGCAGCCGGAGAAGTATCCAAGACTGCCGCAACAACAAACGGAATGCGGGGAGCAATAAAATACGGATCGTTTATAATTTTTGCAATAACACTTTTTTCGATTGGGATTTCTACGGTTTTGCCGTTTCTCTCTACCGTTATTGATTTTGGTTCGTCAAGCAAAATGGCAGCAGGTATCTTACTAAAATTCTCTATTTTCTTCCCTCCAACATATAAAATCTTATCACCGTTTTGCAAGCCTATAGAAAGCCCGGTGCTGTCAGTCATTATGCCGTACTTAACATTTTCGGTAGGTAAATATTCTTCTCCCCAAGCCCAAAGCACACCAATGTATATAACAAACGCCAGCAACACATTTACAATAATTCCTCCGAGCAAAATCAAAAGTCTTTGCCAAGCGGGTTTGCTTCTGAACTCCCAAGGTTGCGGCGGCTTTTTCATTTGTTCTTTGTCCATAGACTCATCTATCATTCCGGCTATCTTTACATAACCGCCCAACGGAAGCCAACCTACTCCGTATTCGGTTTCGCCCCACTTGAATTTAAACAATGAAAACCAAGGATTAAAAAAGATATAAAATTTTTCTACTCTGGTCTTAAAAATCTTTGCAAAAGTAAAATGACCCAATTCGTGAAGAACCACAAGAATTGATAAACTCAAAAAGAACTGTGCAACTTTAATTAAAATCGTCTCCATTTTGTTTCGTTCAATTTTTTATGCTACAAAGGTAATATTTTTGATACTAAATAGATAATACAGCCATGACAATAAAAAAGCGCCACCCAAAAGTGACGCTCTATAAATAATTTTGCAAATTACCAACTTCCACTTGCTCCGCCACCGCCACCGGTGCCGCCGCCAAATCCTCCGAATCCGCCGAAACTTCCGCTACCGCTTGAAAAATCATTGAAAAAGCCTCCGGACGATGCACCCCAATATACTGCAGAAGACCTGCGGGTACCACCGCCACCGCCGCCTTTTTTACTCCTACCGAAAATAAACACCATAAGAAGTAAAATTCCTATAAAAATCAGTCCTGCTATTGCCTCATCATCATCGGGATTTTCTATATCATCTGCAGTAAATTCCCCTGCGGCAAGTTTCTTTATTACAATGACACCGTTCATTATACCGCCGAACATATCACCCTTTTTGAAATACGGAATCATTGCTTTTTCTATAATCATCTTAATTGTGGCATCAGGCAATACACCTTCCAATCCGTAACCTACTTGTATGGCAATATGTCCCCTGTCGTTTTTATTCAGTTTAGGTTTGATAAGCATTACCACACCGTTGTCTTTGCCTTTCTGACCAACGCCCCACTTGTCAAGTATTTCAAAAGCAAATTGGTTGGGATCCATTCCGCCCAAGTCTTTAACTGTAACCACTGCTATTTGTGTGGAAGTATTGCGGGCAAACTTTTCCAATGTATCCTCAAGCGCTTGCACTTGTTCGGGAGATAAAATGCCTGCAA
>JALWKH010000166.1:2217-5052 GCA_026996635.1 Bacteroidales bacterium
TTCAATGTTCCGGCAGACAAAAATAAAATTACCGAAACTGCTATTATTTTAATCGTTGTAAGATATTTCATCACTTAATTCGTTTATGTCGTCTTTTTGATGCGGAAAATATTTTTTCAGTTGCTCACCTGCCATAAGTATGCCTTTTGCCAAACCTTCTGCAAACTTACCTTGCTTAAAATATTCCACCATTGTGTCTTTTATTTCGTTCCAAAACCCTTCAGGCACCTTGCTGTTTATACCGGCATCACCGAGAATTGCAAATTTACGGGCATCTACGGCAAGATAAAACAACACTCCGTTTCTTTCTTTGGTCTTGTGCATTTCAAGTTTTGCAAACCAATACGCCGCCCTGTCCAACACATCGTCCTTATCGTAATTTTCCACGTGCACACGAATCTCGCCACTTGTGTTTTGCTCAGCCTGTTTTATGGCATCAGTAACTGTTTTTTCTTGTTCGGGCGTAAACAACCTGTTCTTTTCCGTTGCCATTTGCTTAAAATTTTACTTCTGGTGCTTTTTCAGCTCCTTTTTCTGCTTCAAAATACGGATATTCGTGGAATCCGAACATTCTTGCAAAAATATTTGTCGGGAATTTCATTAAATAAGTATTGTATTCTTGCACAGCTTCATTATACCTTTTTCTTTCTACCGCAATACGGTTTTCGGTTCCTTCCAATTGTGCCTGCAGTTGCATAAAGTTTTCGTTTGCTTTCAGGTCGGGATACCTTTCCACTACAACCATAAGTTTGGACAATGCTTGAGAAAGCCCGTCTTGAGCAGCTTGAAATTGTTTGATTGCTTCGGGCGATAATTTTGTCGGGTCAATATTAACGGCAGTTGCCTTGCTCCTTGCTTCCACCACTTCGGTCAAAGTTTCTTTTTCGTGCTTGGCATAACCTTTTACGGTATTTACCAGATTAGGAATCAGGTCTGCACGGCGTTGATATTGGTTTTCCACCTGAGACCATTTCTGCTTTACAAATTGTTCTTTTTCTACCATAGAGTTATAAACTCCCATAAGATATAACCCTAACAAAAGAACAACAACTACAACACCGATTCCGGCAAATAAACATCCTTTTTTATTCATAATTCATCGTTTTTATAATTGCAAATTTAAATCATTTTTAAGATTTTCCAAAAGTTTATTTTTCTCAACCATTCTTTTATATAATTCTTCTTTTGTTTCACCCGGTTTTTTTATTTCCTGTTGCAATTCTTTTACTTTGCAATTCAACTTTATTTTATGATTGGAAAGTTCTTTGTGCAAAAATGCAGTTAATTTAGCGGAGTGTGCACAAAGGTTATCCTTCAATACCGAATTGGGCAAGATAAGTTCAACAATAGTTCCGGGCAAGAATGAAATTTCTATATCAGCATTTTTTAAACTTAAGAGATTTTCGGCATTGAAAAATTTGTCCATTGCTTCTCTAAACATTGATTCGGTAAAGTATTTTTCGGGCTTCTCTTGCTTTTGCGGACTCAACTCCAATGTTTCTTCCTGTTTTCCGGCATTTTCTGCCGTTGACTTATTGTCGGCAACAGTATTGCCTGACAATAGGTTTCCGATGTTTACACCTGTGCTTTTTTTGTAAGTTGCCGTACTTTCCTTAATTATTTCCGGTTTTTGTTCGGTTTTCTTTACATCTGTATTTTCTCCCGTATCAGGCGTAGAACTTTGATCTTTTTTAGTTGTAACTTCTTTTTTGCCGGGAGCAGAGCTTTGAATGTTCTCCTGATTTTGCGGTAATATTACCGTTGACAGTTTTATAATCGCCATTTCGGCAAGCAAGCGTCTGTTCAAAGTGGTTTTGAGGTTGATAAGTGTTTGATTTATTATGTCTAATGCCTTAAAAATATATGATACAGGTGTTTCCTTAGATTGAATCAAATATTTTTCTTTAATCTTTTCTCCGACTTCAAGCAACTTTACCGTAGATGGATTTTTAAGCACAAGTAAATTCCTGAGATGGCTTGCAAGACCATTGAAAAAATTCGCTTCACTGAAGCCGTGTTCCAAAATATCGTTGAAAGTAATCAGGGCAGTAGCATAATCACCTTTTAGTGCCGCAGAAACTACCGAAAAATAATAATCATAATCAAGAATGTTAAGGTTTTCAATTACAGCCTTGTAAGTAATATTACCGTTGGAATAACTTGCAACCTGGTCAAATATAGACAAAGCATCTCGCAAACCGCCGTCCGCTTTTTGTGCTATTATGTTTAATGCGTCGCGTTCATAACTGATACCTTCCCGTTCGGCAATAGATGCCAAATGGTTTACAATATCATCAATTTTTATCCTGTTAAAATCAAAAATTTGGCAACGGGAAAGAATTGTCGGAAGAATTTTGTGCTTTTCCGTAGTAGCAAGTATAAAAATTGCGTGTTTAGGCGGTTCTTCCAATGTCTTGAGAAAAGCATTGAAAGCCTGTTGGGACAACATATGCACTTCGTCGATTATATAAATCTTATATTTTCCTATTTGCGGAGGTATTCTCACCTGCTCTATTAAGTTCCTTATATCATCTACAGAGTTATTTGACGCCGCATCCAATTCGCTGATATTCAAAGAGGTATTATTGTTGAAGGCTTTACAGGATTCGCATTCGTTACAGGCTTCGATTTCGGGAGTAATGTGTTCGCAATTTATTGTTTTGGCAAAAATTCTGGCACAAGTCGTTTTACCAACACCGCGTGGTCCTGAAAACAAATATGCTTGAGCCAATTTATTGTTTTTAATCGCATTCTTAAGTGTTCGCACAATATTATCTTGCCCTACTACCGAACTGAAGTCCTGTGGTCTGTATTTCCTTGCAGATACAATGTAAT
>JALWKH010000167.1 GCA_026996635.1 Bacteroidales bacterium
AAAGAAAATTGAAGAAAAAGGAAAAGTTGATGTAAGTCAATCTATAAAAGATCTTGAAGCCAAGATTCAAAAAACAAGAAAAGAAATTGTTAAAAAGCTGACACCGTGGGAAAAGGTGCAATTGTCTCGTCATCCCGAAAGGCCTTATACGCTTGATTACATTAATTACATTACCAAAGGCAAATTTATAGAATTGCACGGCGACAGGAATGTGAAAGACGATAAAGCCATTGTCGGCGGTATGGGTGATTTTGACGGCAGGACTGTTATGTTTATCGGTCATCAAAAGGGAACAAATACCAAATTGAGGCAATACCGCAATTTCGGAATGGCGAATCCCGAAGGCTACAGAAAGGCGTTGAGGCTGATGAAGTTGGCTGAAAAGTTTAACAAGCCGATTATTTTCCTTATAGACACACCGGGAGCGTATCCGGGTTTGGAAGCGGAAGAAAGAGGACAAGCGGAAGCTATTGCACGCAACTTGTATGAAATGTTTAACATAAGCGTTCCGATGATTGTTACCATTATTGGGGAAGGTGCATCGGGAGGTGCTTTGGGTATCGGTATCGGCGACAGGGTGCTGATGATGGAATATACTTGGTATTCGGTTATTTCGCCCGAGTCGTGTTCGTCTATTTTGTGGCGTAGTTGGGATTACAAGAAGGAAGCTGCCGAAGCATTGAAACTTACTGCTCCCGACTTGCTCGAATTAGGTATAATTGATGCCATTATCAAAGAACCGCTTGGTGGGGCGCATACCGACAAGGAAAAAGCTATGGCGACTGTGAAGAAAGAAATAAAAAAGCATCTGAACGAAGTGCTTGAAATGGATAAGGAAGAAATGTTGAACAAGCGTCTCGAAAAATTTGTTTCGTTCGGTGTGTATAAGGAAGTTACCGAAAAAGAATTGAAAGAAATTTTGGCTTAAAAACAGGCTGTTTGCTATGGACATATTCAGGCTCAAAAAAGATTTTCATAAGTTAATTGACGATATAAACAATGAACAATTGTTGCTTGAGTTTTATTCGTTAATAAGAAAAAGGATAGCAAGTAGGGATGGCAAACTTTGGAAAAGTTTAACAAAAGAAGAGCTTGAAGAATTAAATTTAGCTTTTGAAGAAAGTGAAAATCCCGATAATCTGATTAGGCAGGAGGATATTTTAAGGAAGTAAAGAGAATTTATTATCTTTGTTAGCTGTAATTTATTAAAAGATTGAATAATAAAAATTTTGAGATATGGACGAAGAAGTAATGTTATTGCTTGAAGAAGCCAAAGAAAAATTCGAAAAGGCTTTGGAACATTTGAAAAACGAATTGGTAAGAATTAGAGCCGGTAAGGCTGATATTCACTTGCTAGACGGCATTGTGGTGGATTATTACGGAAACAAAACACCATTGAACCAGGTTTCTAACATCAATACACCTGATGCAAGGACTATTTCCATTCAACCGTGGGAAAAGGCTATGATACCCGTGATTGAAAAAGCGATTATGGAAGCAAACATCGGGTTGAATCCTGAAAATAACGGTGAATTGATTAGGATTTTTATCCCGCCGCTTACAGAAGAAAGAAGAAAGGAACTTGTAAAACAAGTAAAGCACGAAGGCGAGCAAACAAGGATAGGTATAAGGAATGTAAGGCGTGAAATTTTGGAAGAACTTAAGAAGTTGAAAAAAGAAGGATTGTCGGAAGATGTGGAAAAGAGAAAAGAACAAGAGCTTGAAGATATGGTGAAGGATTATATGAAGAAGATTGACGAAATGCTTGAAAAGAAAGAAAAGGACATAATGACAATTTAATGCCGGAGTATATCAAAACAAAGGGGATAGTGTTGCGAAATATCCCTTACGGTGACAATAATTTGATATCACATATTTACACGGAAAGCCACGGAAGGCTTTCCTTTTTTGTTTACGGCGGGCAGAAAAAAAAGAAAAAGAACATCTATTTGCCGCTGAACAAATTGGAATTGGTTTTTGCATTGGACAGGAAGCACGAACTGCAAAAGGTAAAAGAAGCCTCTTGGATCGAGAATTACAAGTTCCATTTTGATGTGAAAAAATCACCGGTTGTGTTTTTGGTTTCCGAATTGCTGGCGAATACCATTGATTATGAGATAAAAGACGAAAAATTGTTTTCTTTTCTGGAAAAATCTCTTGACTTCTTTAACCGCACGAATAAGACAGCCGTCTTTTTTTCGCAATTTCTGGTGTTTTTTGCATATTTCTCGGGTATATTGCCTGAAAAAGACAATGGCGGTATCTATTTTGACTTTGACAATGTTGCTTATGAACGCTATAAGCCTGTAGGTGATTTTTACCTTGATGAAAAGCAAACGGAATTTTTGTCGGCATTGCTGGATACAATGTCTTACAACGAAGATTTTTACTTGCCTGCCGCCATCAGGCACGATTTGATTGATAAGTTTTTGAAATATTTTAAACTGAAATTCGGAATCCGGGATTTGAAGTCTTACGAACTGTTTAAGAGGATGTATTGATATTTTTTAGTTACCTGCCATTTTTTGAAAAAAATCCATCACTGACAAAAGTCATATAAGTAAAACTATATATGCAATACTTTGCAACCGTAAATCAAAAATCAAAAGAAATGTTATAGTTTTATTTACGCTAACAACCGGTGTTGCCCAAAAATTATCTCCTTTTTATGATTGCGGACAGGTGAAAAAATCATTGGTTGACGCTAAAAATGACTTAAAAGCTAAATTAACGGCAAAAGGGTTTAAGATTACAGGCGGGTATTATGTGGTAGGCAACAAAAATTGGTATGTGCTTACCGTAAGCACAAAAGAACTGCAAACAGCTTGTTATAAGGTTAAAGAGAAAGGATTGTTTGCGGCAAATTTGAGAGTGGGGTTCATAAACAAAAACGGTGTGGTGAAAGTCAGTGCTTTGAATCCAAAATATTTGTTTCTGGGTTATTTACGGGACGGATATTATTCGCAAAAAGCATTGCTTGACAAGATAAGCGAAAAGTTTTTGTCCGTTATGAAAACTGTATCAGGGAAATTGACGGCGTTTGGCGGGGAAGTGGAAGGAAAAGATTTGAAGAAGTATCATTATATGTTCGGAATGCCTTATTTTGACGATTTTGTGGAAGTAAACGAGTTTTCTGATTTTAACAAAGCTGTGGAAACCATAACCAAAAACTTGAAAAACGGTAAGCATCATACCCGTATGGTTTATAAATTGGTTTATCCCAAGTCACAAAAAGCTGTTTTCGGAGTGGGGTTGTTGGACAAAGAAACAGGTGAGCCGCATTTTTTGCCTATCATAGGTGAAAGCCACCTTGCTGCAATGCCTTATGAACTGGTTGTTTACGGCAATAAGGTTTATATGCTTCACGGACGTTTCAGATTTGCGTTTTACTGGCCGTCACTTACTATGTCGGAATTTACCAAGATAATGAGTACTCCGGGAGATGTAGAAGATACTATGGAAGATCTTACTAAATAGAAACGGTTTGTAGTATCCTAACGGCTTTGGTGTAGGACGGGAACTTGTATGTTGCGGCTTCCCGTTTTTTATTGCGATAAAATCGCAAAAGATTTATTAACCACACGATACAATCGTGCGGTAACGGAAAAAATATTATTAAAAAGCATTTTAATAACTTGCTTGTTGGTAATGGTTTGTACTAGTTGTTAATAACCTGTTGAAAACTTTTTTGAAAAAAGTCACAAAAACCTTTGGCTGTTTATTTATTTATTTATTTGTGCTATCAATAACCAAAAAAATCAAAAAGTTATGAAAGCAAAAGTATTAAGTTTCGGGTTATTGATAGCATTAGGGCTGTCAATAGCACTTGTAAGCAGTTGCAAGAAAGAAAATGTAGAACCGATGACAAACCAAACTGTACAAGCATCGCATTTGGACTTAAGCAATTGGGGGTACGACCCGTCAGATGTAAATAGTATTTTGAAAGCTGCGGGATACGAAAATGCGCAATCTATAAAAGCTAGCGATGGTGATTATCCTGTAGGAGTAGCAGTTTGGTCTCCAACTGATGATGATCCCAATGCATTTGTTTGTGTTGGAGTTCAATATCTTTGTTATGTTGAAGTTCATCCAAAAAAATCTGATGAAACTGTAGATGTGGTAATCACGACACAAGGGACTCCGACAGTTTTTAAAGATGTTAAAGGTGTAGAAGTAGATGAAAACGGAAATAGACATATTATTAAGTAAGATTAAGAATTTTGTTTTAACGGCGGCAATAATTTTTGTCGCCGTTTCTTGCTTTCGTGAAAATAAGCACGAAATAAAAGAATTTTCATCAGTCAATGTTGATGAGAGTAAAGATGTTTTGAAAACTGTAAAATCGTTTCGTTTTTTGCGTTCTGTTTATCTTATAAATGATTCCTTAATCCTAATTTCAAGTTCGGATGATAGCTATTCCTACCTTTATAACTTCACAACAGGCAAAGAACTAAAAAGAATTTTTATTGATGAAAGTACACAAAGAAAGTTGTATGAGAAAATAAAATCGGATTCTTCTTGTCAAGTCCTGGAGTATGATACGGTTAAAAAGAAGTTGGGTAAAATGTTTTCTATCCCTTTAGCCAATTCTATATGTTATGAAGCACCTTACTTTTATGTAAGAGGGTTTATTCCTTATTCTTTCCAATATTCTAAAGATACTACTGTTACATTAGATGATTTTTATGTTTTAAAATTTAATGTTAAAGATACGGATAATGTAAAAATACTCAGGCTTAATAAGTATTCATATACTCTTAAACATAATGAATTGGAAATTATAAATTGTAAAGAAGATTATAAAGGTGCCATTAATAAAGGGAAAGTTATTTTTCCTATTTCATCTCCTTTTTTTGTTTATAAGGGTAATTACTATTTTTTTTCTATAGTTGATAAACCGTTATTTAACTGGGCAAAAAAGCATAACCATGATGCTTACAAAATAAATTCTGATGCCGATAAAATGGAGTTTGTTGATTTGCCTTTTTATGAAGTAAAAAATGACAGATATTTTCAAATAATGAGAAGTTTATGTTTAA
>JALWKH010000168.1 GCA_026996635.1 Bacteroidales bacterium
AATATTTGGCAATATCTGCATTCAAATCAACAATTGAAGCACCTATAAATGCACGTTGAACTTTGCCGTATTTAATTAAGTCTGCAACAACCTTTTTTACAATATTTACAGGTATTGCAAAAGAATAACCTGTGTACGATCCTGTGTTTGAAGCTATTGCAGCGTTTATTCCTACAAGCTCACCTTTTGTGTTAACCAGCGCTCCTCCACTATTTCCCGGATTAACTGCTGCATCTGTTTGTATGTACGCTTCTATACCGAATCTTGACATCAAACTCAAACTCCTTGCTTTGGCACTTACGATACCTGCAGTTACCGTTGAAGTAAGATTAAACGGATTGCCTACTGCCAATACCCATTCACCTACTTTCAATTTGTCGGAATCACCATATTCCAAGAATGGTAAATCATTTGCATCTATCTTCAAAAGCGCTAAATCTGTCATTTTGTCAACACCGACAACTTTAGCTTTGAATTTCCTTTTATCATTAAGTGTTACTTCAATTATACTTGCGTTTCTTATTACATGATAATTGGTTACGATATATCCGTTTGGAGAAACTATTACACCTGATCCTGAACTTAAAGGCACGGTTTGCTGATACCTGCGTGGTTGCACTCCGAAAAAGAAGTCATATATAGGGTTGCTCATATATTCTTCGGTAAATTTGGTCTTAATATGCACAACTGCGTGAACGGTTTTTGCCGCAGCTTCGGTAAAATCAGGCAATGACGATTCTCCGAAAGATACATATTTTACAGCACCGTTATTCCCTTGTGCAAGCCGGGATGTCAATATTTCATTCAAAATTTGTTTATCCGGGCTGAAAAAATGAAAATATGCGGCAATTGACACAAAACCTCCCAAAACTGCCGAGAAAAACACCAATACAATTGTTTTCTTTTTCATAATAACTGTTTTTTTACAATCAAACGACTTGATTTTGCAATTATTGTATCTTGCTTTTTACAAATTTTGTGCAAAATTTTAGCTGTTTTTGGTAACCTAAACCGCTTCCGGCAAAATATTTTATTTTTGCAGGAAAATTCTGTTATGAAACTACACTTCTACAAATATCACGGTGCGGGCAATGATTTTATTATCATAAACAACCATGACAGAAAAATTAATTTGTCACAAAAACAAATAAACTTCCTGTGTGACAGGCATTTTGGTATTGGTGCAGATGGTTTTATGGAGTTACTGCCTTCGGGAAAGTATGACTTTGCAATGAAGTATTACAATTCCGACGGTGTGGAAGGAACAATGTGCGGAAACGGTGGCAGGTGTATTGTGGCATTTGCAAAGGAAACAGGCTTAATAGGCACTACTACGGAATTTGAAGCAATAGACGGCATTCATAAAGCAATACTTCATGGCGACAATGATATTGAATTGAAAATGAATGATGTAACCACATACGATGTAAACGAAGATAAATTTATTGCAGATACAGGTTCGCCACACATTGTGATTTTCACTGAGAATTTAGATGACATTGATGTGGTTACCGAAGGCAGAAAAATAAGGTATTCCGATGAATTTCCGGAAGGCATAAATGTAAACTTTGTGGAAATAAGAAACGGACAAATTTTTATGAGAACTTATGAACGCGGCGTAGAAGACGAAACACTTGCCTGCGGAACGGGAACAGTTGCAACTGCCCTTGCTGCAAATGTTTTGCTTGGAATAGATTCCCCTGTAAACATAACAGCACGCGGCGGCAAACTTTCCGTGAAATTCAATAAAATAAAAAACATTTTTACTGATATTTGGTTGCGGGGACCCGCCACCTTTGTTTTCGAAGGCGAGATAACACTATAATTAATGGAAATAACCAAAACTACTTACTTATTTTATTTATCCAATAATCAAAGTTACCGTGATTTTTTAATGTATTTCCGTGATTTGAGTTTGAATATCCGGCAATTACAAATCCTCCGTCCTGTGTTTGAAAAATGGAATTAGCATAGTCATCTTCACTTCCACCCAATGATTTTTGCCACTTTATTTTACCTTTTTCATCTAATTTTACTATCCAACAGTCTGAATATCCATGATTATCTGAAACATATCCATCACTAGAGTTAGAATATCCGGCTATAATATAGTTACCTTGTTTACTTTGGACTAACGAAAAAGCATCATCTTCTCCACTCCCTCCCAAAGACTTTTGCCACAAGATATTACCGGCATTGTCTAATTTCACTATCCAATAATCCGAATCACCATGATTATCTTTTACATCCCCATCATCAGAATAGGTATAACCTGCAATTACATAACTGCTGTCAACCGTTTGAATAATACAATATGCTTGGTCTTCTCCACTACCACCCGGTGATTTCTGCCACCGGATATTACCAGATGCGTCCAATTTTACAATCCAATAGTCGGATTCGCCATGATTACCGGATACATCTCCGTCGTTGGAGTAAGACCAGCCGGCAAAAATATATCCGCCATCGGAAGTTTGGATAATTGAATTTGCATAGTCGTCACCGCTTCCACCCAATGTTTTTTGCCACTTAATGTCACCTTTGGAGTCCAATTTTACTATCCAACAGTCAGCATTTCCATGATTACCGGATACATCTCCGTCGTTGGAATCAGTGTAACCTGCCACAACATAACCTCCGTCAATAGTTTGAACAATGGAATAAGCATATTCCTCTTTACTTCCGCCTAAAGACTTTTGCCATTGAATCTTACCTTCGGAATCTAACTTTACTACCCAAAAATCTGCATCTCCATGATTTCCCGACACATCACCATCGTTAGAATAAGAATACCCGGCTACGGCATATCCACCATCTTTTGTAAAAATAATCGAAAAAGCAATATCATCTTTACTTCCACCTAAAGATTTTTGCCACTGCATATTACCGGCAAAATCTAACTTTACAATCCAATAATCCGAATTATTGTAATCTGTACTCTTATGGTGTTTTGCAATGTCTCCATCGTCCGAATAAGAATATCCTGCAACAACATATCCGCCATCACCGGATTGAATAATGGAAAAAGCCTCATCTTCATTATTGCCCCCTATTAGCTTTTGCCATTCAATAGTTTGTGAAACTGCGACAAAATTTGACAACACCATTGCAGCAAAAAGTATGACTTTTGAAATCAAATTTTTTTTCATCATAATTTTAGAAACAGTAAATTCATTCTCTTTTTCTGTCTTCCTCAATCAATTTAAGCAATTCTTCTACTGCATTTTCTTCGGGAATGTCTTTTTTTATCAATTCCCTGTTTCTATACAGCGAGATCTTTCCGGGAGAAGTGCCTACATATCCGTAGTCGGCATCCGCCATTTCGCCTAGACCGTTTACAATACACCCCATTACGGCTATTTTCACACCTTTCAGATGTTTGGTTTTCGCTTCAATCTTTTTGGTAGTCTGTTCAATGTCAAAAAGCGTTCTGCCACACGAAGGACAAGCAATATATTCGGTAAAATTTATTCTGTCGCCCGTCGCTTGCAAAATCTTGAACGCAACTTTGGTAATTTCCGATGGCGAAAAATTGTGGTTACTAATCATAATGCCGTTTCCGTAACCGTTTATGAATGAATACGACATATCTATCGCCGCTTTTATGTAAAACCCTTCGTAGTCCGCATCTTCATAATTCCTTGCAAACACCACAGGAGTTTCAATGCCGAATTTGTCAAGAATTTTATACAACTTCTGCTGCTGCTCTATCGGGTTTTCACTTCCCATTAGCAAAATTGTAACTGTTCTGCTGTCTGCTTTTAATTTGGCAGCAAGGTTAAAATCAAGGTCGTTTATATTGATAACCAAAAACTTATCCTGCCCGGTAATTTCATAATTTTCTTTCCTGTACGCATCGTAAGCTTCACCTGTTTTGTAATTTTCCACTTTAAATTCATTGTCAACCACTTTCAGCAGAAAATCCGGCTCAAGGTCTTTTTCAAAAGCAGGTTTTTCGCCACCATTTACAAAATAAAAAACTGTGGGTTTATTATTCCCGCCAATTCCGAGAATTTCCTTCGTGCTTTTCTTTTCGTAACTCACAGGCGAGTAATACGACGGCAATACCGAACTTTCGAGCAATTGCGTTGCATAATCCAAGATAATCCTAGCAGGTCTAACTTCGTCTTGCGGCGGTTCCGTAAGTGATACCCTGATGGTATCGCCAATACCTTCTGCAAGCAAGACTCCAATCCCCACAGCTGATTTTATCCTGCCATCCATTCCGTAACCTGCTTCAGTTACGCCGAGATGCAAAGGATAATAAATGCCTCTTTCCTTAAACTTCCTCACAATCAGTCTGTTGGCATAAACAACGACTTTCGGCTTTGTAGCCTTAAGCGATACAATCACATTGTCAAAACCAAACTCTTGCAGTATGTCCAAATACTCAAGTGCAGAATTTACCATACCTTCCTCTGTATCGCCGTATTTTTCCAGCATTCTTTCCGACAGCGATCCATGGTTTACACCAACACGCAAGGCTTTACCTTCCTTCTTCAGCAGCGACACAAGCGGTTCAAGTTGCTGCTTAATGTGGCTTTTTATGTCTTTTATGTGGCGAGCTTCGGCATAATTGCCCGGATTTATCCTTATTTTGTCAAAAATTGCAGCTGCTTTTACGGCAACTTTCGGTGAAAAGTGAATATCTGCAATTAGCGGTATTGCCGAATAACCTGTTTTATCAAGTTTTTGCTTAATTATTTCCACATTTTTCAAGTCGGCAGCGGTAGGAAGTGTAAGACGAACAAGTTTTGCACCCGCTTGGTAAATGGTGAGAATTTGATCGTATGTTTTTTCGGTATCTTTATTGTAAGTGTTTGTCATTGATTGAATTGCAACGGGATTTTCGCCACCGATTTTTATTTTTCCCGCAACATCAACTTCTATGGTTTTTATCCGTTCCATATCGAGAAAGTAATTTTTGCCAAAGTTAATTAAAATAAAGGTATTACCTTATTGTTGCATTTTTCATTTGTTAATCAAATGGGTTTTAGCGCGGTTTTGATT
>JALWKH010000169.1 GCA_026996635.1 Bacteroidales bacterium
ACGGTGAAAATACTTGGGAAAGCCAGCCTTCCATTAGTGCAGACGGGAAAGTGCTTTATTTTGCAAGCATAAGACCTTCTAATATAGGTTTTAGTCTTGATAACCAGACAATTGATATTTATGTGTCATATTTTAAAAACGGTAAGTGGACAAAGGCTCAAAACTTGGGTCCGCAAATAAATACTTCTAAAAACGAAAAGTCCCCTTTTATTCACACCGACAGCCAAACATTATATTTTGCATCGGACGGCAGGGACGGTATGGGCGGGTTTGATATTTATTTCTCCCAAAAGAAAAACGGTAAGTGGACAAAACCGAAAAACATCGGCTATCCCATAAATACGGAAGGTGATGATTTGGGTTTTATCGTAAGCACAAACGGGCAGAAAGCATATTTTTCGTCAAATAAATATAACGAAGACGGCGGATGGGATATTTATTCTTTTGACCTGTATGAAGGAGCCAGACCTAAAAAAGTGCTGTTTGTAAAAGGCAAACTTGTGGATGAAAGCGGTAAGGTAATTACAGATGCAAAGGTTGAAATTGTAAATGCCAAGACAAATCAAAAAATGGAAGGGATGGTTGACAAAAGTACGGGTAATTATGCTGTGGCTATTGCAGCTGAAAATGATGACGACGAATTTTTGGTAAAGGTCAAAAAGAAAGATTATGCTTTTACTTCAAAGCTTATCACTCCCAAACACGCCAGGTTGTATTCAGCACCTGTAGAAGTTAAAATGGAAATGAGACCGATCAGGGTTGGAGAAAAGGTTAGGTTGAACGATGTTCATTTTGCTACAAACAGTGCCAAACTGAATAAAGAAAGCCTTTTTGTGCTTGACAATTTTGTAGAATTTCTGAAAGAGAATCCCAACATAAAAATTGAAATACACGGACATACCGATAATGTCGGTAATCCGAAAAAGAATTTGGAACTCTCCCAAAGGCGTGCAAAAGTTGTGCGTGATTACTTGATTTTCAGTGGAATAAAGCCAAGCCGTATTGTTGCAGTAAGAGGTTTCGGGCAAACCAAGCCCATAGCATCGAATGCAACGGCTGAGGGCAGGGCAAAAAACCGCCGCACGGAATTTGTTATAGTATCTAAATGATTTCGCCTCGCAGTGTTGCTGATGTATATCCGGTAACTTTTACATCAATCAAATTGCCTTTTTTAGTATTGCCTTTCGGAAAAACTATTACCTTGTTTTGTGAATTGCGTCCGAAAAATTCGTCTTTTGATTTTTTGGATACGCCTTCTACCAAAACTTTGAAAGTCTTGCCTACATCTTTTATGTTGCTTTGTTCGGAAAGTTGCCTTTGAAGGGCAATTATTTCGTTCAGCCTTCGGAGTTTAACTTCTTCAGGAACATCGTCTTTCAGATTTTTTGCAGCATAAGTGCCCGGACGCTCCGAATATTTGAACATATATGCATAATCAAATGCCACTTCTTCCATAAGCCTCAAAGTGTCTTTGTGGTCTTCTTCCGTTTCGCCGCAAAATCCGGCAATAATATCAGTAGAAATAGCAGCATCGGGAACATAATCCCGTATCATTTTTATTTTGTCAAGATACCATTCGCGTGTGTAGCCTCTTTTCATAAGTTCGAGCATCCTGTTGCTGCCTGACTGAACGGGTAAGTGAATGTAGTGGCAAACATTCGGTTTGTCAGCCATTACTTTTACCACTTCTTCGGTAAAGTGCTGCGGGTATGATGTTGCAAACCTTATTCTTAAATCTTTTGCTTCGTCCGCTACAAGTGCCAGAAGTTTGGCAAAATTCACATCTTTGTAAATGTACTTATCCACATTTTGGCCTATGAGGGTAATTTCTTTGAATCCGTCTTTTACTATTTGACTTGTTTCTTCCAATATGCTGTCAACCGACCGGCTTCTTTCCCTACCTCGTGTAAACGGTACTATGCAGAATGAACACATATTATCGCATCCGCGCATAATTGAAATAAATGCAGACAATCCGTTGCTGTCGTACCTGGTGGGCAAAATTCCTTCGTAAGTCTCTTCTTTTGACAGGATTATGTTTACGGCTTTTTGTCCGCTTTCGGTTGTTTCTATCATCTGCGGCAGATTGCGGTATGAGTCAGGACCGGCAACTATATCCACAAACGGTTTTTGTTCGAAAATCGATTGGCGCATTCTTTCCGCCATACAACCGAGAACGCCTATTTTTACGGCAGGTTTCTTTTTTTTGAATGTGTTGAAATAGTCCAACCTGCTCAAAACCCTTTGTTCGGCGTGTTCCCTTACCGCACAAGTATTCACAAAAATTACATCAGCCGAATTTATGTCTTTTGTAAGTTCGTAACCTTCGCCGTTCAATATCGTTGCAACCAATTCACTATCGGCAACATTCATTTGACATCCGTATGTCTCAATGTAAACTTTCTTCTTCATTTTTTTCTTTTTATCTACATAAACAAAACCACAACTTCTTAAATATGTTATTGCCATTTTATGGGAATAATGAGAAACGCTAAAATAATCATTTCTTTTTTAAAAAGGAGTTGTTTTTTAGTTTTCATTGAAAAAGTATGGATCCGGTATTTTATTTCCCCACCATAAAGACAATTGTTAATTTGCTAATGAATTAATCTGCTAATTGTTAGTTGTTAATGGTTAGTGATTAGTTGGTTGATTTATACCTGAATAGCAATCGCAGTAGTGCGTCGAACAGGTCAAAATGGCGGGTTGCGGTGGGGCGAAAAAAACAAATCTGGCGGTAATTCATTGCGGACCGAAATAAAAAAATAAAAATGACTAGCACCGCCTTTTAAGGCGGTGTGCGGTAATATGCCGCCAAGTGTGGGGCTTTAGCCCCCAGGGGAAAAAAAGACGAAGGCTAAAGCCGATGCGGGATTTTGGCTTATTGTACCCTACCATAAATGGTAGGGCTAATCATAAAGGAAAGGCCAAATCCGGTAATGGGCAATTCATGAATTGCCCATTATCAATCAAAACCGGGCTGAAACCAGTTTTACCAAACAGACTTTAGTCTGTTATATATGTTCATTTATACATTATAAACCTGATTAGACCCGTCTTTTAAGGCTGGGCTAAAAAAGAAGCTAAGGCTAAAGCCAACCTGTATTTTTATTCGTTTTGTTACCCCACTTGAAAGGCAGGGCTAATCAAAATGCGGTATTTTTGAATAAATTATAAACGGGCTAAAGCCCGCTTAATCAACCATTACAATTCTTCATTAACCATTAACAATTAACAACTAATAACTATCAACTATCAAATGTATCCTGCAATTTTATACATTATCATTCCCACCCATTCTTTTGTCAAAATGTTCCAATATGCTAACACTTCCGCCTTGGGAAGTAAAATCAAGTGATAATCTACATTAAGTTCGCCGCCGTATTGGTCAACCGGAAATGTGTCAAAATTTTTGAATCCTGCTTTTTTGAAACAAGCTTCGGATCGTCGCATATGAAATGCAGATGTAATAAGCAAGAATTTTTTGTCCAACCAATTGTTCTTTTTGAAGATTTGATATGTGAAAACAGCATTCTCGTGGGTGTTTTTCGATTTGTTTTCAATTATTATATCCTTTTCGGGAATACCGATGTCGATGAGGTATTTTTTTAGAAAATCGGCTTCCGGCTTTACATCGATAAAAAGTGAGGCGGCACCACCGCTAATAAATATTTTTTTTACAATTTTCTTTTTGTACAGTTTAACCGCTTGTATAAGACGGTCTGCTGCATACCGTGGAATGATTTTACCTGCTTCGCTGTCGTAGCTTGCTATACCGCCAAGCACAACGGCAAAATCATACTTTTTGTCCAACTCACTTATTGGTTTGGCATCAGGTTCCCACCAATCCATAAAAGCATTGAAAACAACGGTTTCGGAAAAAATGAACGCTAAAACTATTGATACAATGATACTTATCTTCTTTAGTCTTGCCTTTTTGGTAAATAAAGCAATAAAAAGAAATGTTAAAATCCAAGTATATGGATGAGTAAAATAGACCAAAATCTTTGACAATACGAAAAACATTCTAAAAAATGTTTTAATTTTGACACAAAGATAAAACACATTTTGCTATGGGAAAGAATTTACTTGAATCGGCTTTGTCAAAAGAAAGCCGTTATTTCACAAAAGAAGATTTTTTGAACCTTTATTTGGAAGGTGAATTTCAAATGGTAAATTTTCACTATATAGGTGGAGATTTGCGGATAAAAACCCTTACATTTTATATTGACAAGCCCGAATACCTTGAAAGTATTTTGACATACGGCGAAAGGATAGACGGATCCAGCGTGTTTGAAAGCATAGATACGGGTTCCAGTGATTTGTATTTGTTGCCGGTTTACAGGACAGCTTATTTTGAGCCTTTCGAAGAAATACCCACCATCGGCTTTTTCTGCCGTATTTTTGAAGCTGACGGAACTCCATTCAGAAATTCTTTTGTAAACATTCTTATCAAAGCCAAGGAATTGCTGAAAAAAGAGACAGGTTACGAATTTAAGGCTCTCGGTGAGTTGGAATATTACATTATCAGCGAAGAAAAGCCTAAATATCCGACAAAAGAACAAAAAGGGTATCATGCTTCGGAGCCGTTTGCCTTGGGTGGTGAGTTCCGTAAAGATGCAATGGAGATTATTACAAACATAGGCGGAACAATTAAGTACGGACATACGGAAGTGGGAACATTTTATCACGAAGACAAATATTATGAACAGCACGAAATAGAATTTTTGCCTACCGACCCTGAAGAAACGGCATACAGCTTGCTAAAAGCAAAATGGGTGCTCAGGAACCTTACCCAAAAGGTAGAAAAATACAAGGATTTGGTTGTTACATTTGCTCCGAAGATAGCTGTAGGAAAAGCGGGTAGCGGGCTTCATTTCCACTTTTTGCTGGAAAAGGACGGAAAAAATGTTATGCTTGACGAAAACGGCAAGCTGAGTGAAGTTGCCAGAAAAATGATTGGCGGTGTACTGGAAATTGCAAAGCTG
>JALWKH010000170.1 GCA_026996635.1 Bacteroidales bacterium
CCTTATCACTATTGCATACATACTTGCACAAGGTCTGCTTTTGTTTATGATTTTCATCAAAACAGGTTCTGTTCAAGACGCTTATGATACAATAGCTTTTGCTCACAAGTATCCCAATTATTTCAAACTAATGCAAATTCTTCAGTCACTCACATTATTTTTCTTACCTGCCGTTACCTTTCCTTTTTTTGCCGGAGAACACTTTTCAGACTTTTTTGACAAGAAAAATGTTAAACTTACAACGGTTTTTGCATTATTCCTTTTAATCATCATCTTAATGCCCTTCATAAATTATGTTGCCGAATGGAATAGACACATACCGCTTTCACCTAATCTTTACGAGAAATTAAAGCAAGGAGAGGAACAAATAAATTCACTAATCAGCTTCTTACTTCAAGGTAAAGGTTTTGGTGTATTTTTGCTCAACCTTACGGTTTTTGCCATTGTTCCTGCCATCGCGGAAGAATTCTTTTTCAGAGGCACGCTGCAAAAACTGTTTATTGACATTTTCAAAAATATTCATATAGCAATTTTCATTACTGCACTTATTTTCAGCTTCGTACATTTCCAGTTTCTTACTTTCGTTCCACGAGTCATCTTGGGAATAATTCTCGGGTATTTATATGTGTGGAGCAGTAACATTTGGGTTTCTGTTATTACCCACTTTTTCAACAATAGTATGGCTGTCGTCATACACACCTTTTTTCAAGGAGAAACACAAAAAACAGTAGAATCTTTAGGTTCTGACATCAATTTAATTTCAATTATCTTTAATTTTTTAGTAATATTAACAATTCTTTACGCACTAAAAAAATATTTTGAAAATGAGCGATAAATCAGATTTATTTGATAAAATCTTCAATGAAGCGGCAAAAGTACTGCAAGACTTTATAAATGCGGGATTTTCCAATTTGGCTGTAGCCGGTGATATAATGACACAAGCAATAAAAAACGGCAACAAAATAATTTCTTGCGGAAACGGAGGTTCAATGAGCGATGCAATGCACTTTGCCGAAGAGCTTACAGGCAAGTTCCGTGAAGAACGAAAAGGCATACCTGCTATTGCAATCAGCGACCCTTCCTATTTGACTTGTACTGCAAACGATTACGGTTACGACAAAGTTTTTTCACGCTTTGTCGAAACAATGGGACAACCCGGTGATGTTTTGCTGGCTATAAGCACAAGCGGTAATAGTCCTAACATCATCAATGCAGCCCTATCTGCAAAAGAAAAAGGAATAAAAGTGGTAGCTCTTACCGGAAAAAACGGCGGAAAACTTAAAGACATTGCAGACATTGAAATCCGAGTGCCGCATGACGGATATTCTGACAGAATACAAGAAGTTCACATTAAAATAATTCACGCACTCATTCAATACATAGAAGAAAACATTTAACCCATGCTTGTAAAAACATACGGAGCTGCCGTAGTCGGCATAAATGCAACACTCATAACAGTAGAAGTAAGCATAAGTCAAGGTGTAAACTTCTATTTGGTCGGTCTGCCCGACAATGCCGTAAAAGAAAGCCAACAGCGGATAAATACCGCCCTTAAAACAGTCGGCTACGAAATCCCGAGACGAAAGATAGTTATAAATATGGCTCCCGCCGACATCAGAAAAGAAGGATCGGCTTACGATCTTACAATTGCTATGGGTATTTTGGGCGGATACGGTATTGTTCCTGCCGATAAACTTTCCGAATACCTGATAATGGGCGAACTCTCTCTCGACGGAAGCATCAAACCTATAAAAGGATCACTTCCCATAGCTATTGAAGCAAGAAAACACAAGTTTAAAGGTTTTTTTGTTCCGGTAGAAAATATGGATGAAGCTGCTGTTGTAAACAATCTGGAAGTTTACGGTGTTTCACATATATCAGAAGTTGTAGAGTTTCTGCAAGGCAAACGCCAACTTACTCCGCATACAGTAAATACTCGAGAACTTTTTTACAAAAACATAAATAACTACCACCTTGACTTTTCTGATGTAAAAGGTCAGGAAAATGTAAAACGTGCTCTGGAGATAGCTGCATCTGGCGGACACAATATCGTAATGATAGGTTCACCCGGTTCCGGAAAAACAATGCTTGCAAGGCGTATGCCTTCCATTCTGCCTCCTCTCACACTTGAAGAAGCACTTGAAACAACCAAAATACACTCTGTTGCAGGCAAAATAGACAAAGGCGTATCGCTTATGACAGAACGTCCGTTCAGGTCTCCACACCATACAATTTCGGATGTTGCACTCATTGGCGGCGGTGTCCACCCTCAACCCGGCGAAGTTTCGCTCGCACACAACGGTGTATTGTTTTTGGACGAATTGCCCGAGTTTAAAAGGAATGTCCTTGAAGTGTTACGCCAACCACTCGAAGATAAAGTGATAACAATTTCCCGATCCAGATACACGGTAGAATATCCAGCAAACTTTATGTTGGTTGCAGCAATGAATCCATGTCCTTGCGGTTATTACAACCACCCCGAAAAAGCCTGTGTCTGCACCATAGGACAGATTCAACGGTACCTTAACAAATTATCCGGACCACTACTGGACAGAATAGACATTCATTTGGAAGTCATTCCCGTTTCATTTGACAAATTAAGCTCCGAATCCAAAGGCGAAAGTAGTGCAACAATTCGGGAAAGAGTTATTAACGCCCGTCAAATTCAAAAAGAAAGGTTCAAAGACTATCCCGGCATATATACAAATTCACAAATGACACCTCAACTCCTACAAAAATTCTGCAAGCTAGACACTCAAAGTAAAACACTGCTTAAGACAGCTATAGAAAAGCTCGGACTTTCGGCCCGTGCATACGACAGAATTCTTAAAGTTTCCCGGACAATTGCCGATATGGACAAAAGTCAAGATATTAAACCTCACCATATTGCCGAAGCAATTCAATACAGAAGTTTGGATAAAGAAGGCTGGCTGGGATAAAAGCATAAAAAAGGGGACCCAATTCAGGCCCCCTTTTAATTTAGTGTCTCAGACACCTTACTTTTTGATAACCTTAGCTCTTGCAATGTTTCCATCCACAAATTGAACTTTCACAAGGTAAACGCCTCTAGCCAAGTTTGAAATATCAAACCTGTAATTATTACTGTTTACCTTATCGTAAGCCATTACTTGTCTTCCGTCCATTGTTACAAGAACAATTTTTTCTATTGTCTTTTCGCTCACCACATAAAGTTCACCGTTCGTAGGATTAGGTGAAACATTCATATATTGAGCATCTGCTTCACTTATGTCAACCAAAATAACAACATGAGCGGAATCACTTGTTACATTTCCGCAAGTGTTGGAGATTTGGCAATTATACCAACCCTCATCATTAACAGTTGCATTGGTAACACTCAGCGTTGCAGTTGTTGCACCGGAAATATTTCCACCGTCAACTACAGCATTACCGTCTTTATACCATTGATATGCCAAATTGGTTCCTGTTGCACTTACACTCAAAGTAAAGTTGTCTCCTTCATTTATTGTTACATCAACCGGTTGTGTGGTAATAACAGGTGCTTCGTTTACATTCAAAGTAACCACATCAGTTGAAACTGTTCCACAATCATTAGAAATTAAACAATTGTAAGTTCCACCGTCAGCAACTGCTGCAGCACTTATTGAGTATGAATTTGTTGTTGCTCCGTTGATATTATTACCATTATGTTGCCATTGATAAGTCAAGTTGTTACCGTTAGCAACTACAGTAAATGTAAATCCTTCTCCTTCACATATATCTCCACCCTGTGGTTGTGTAATAATAGACGGTAATGGATTAACTGTCAATGTAGCAACATTAGATGTTACACTTCCACAATTATTAGTTACTACTACAGTATAATCTCCCGCATCACTAGCAGAAACTATATCAATAACATATGTATTGGATGTTGCTCCCGGAATATCATTACCATTTAATTGCCATTGATATGTAAGTGCACCACCTGTTGCTTCTACTGTCAATGTAAATGGTTGTCCTTCGCAAACTGTTCCGCCTTGAGGCTGAGTAGTTATAGCAGGTTGTTCACTAATTGTCAACCCTGCAGGTTGTGTTGTTACACTACCGCAAGAATTTGAAATAACACATGTATAAGTTCCGGCATCAGCAGTTGTAGCATTACTTATTGTATATGTATCTGTAGTAGCTCCGGCAATATCATTACCATCTTTTTGCCATTGATATGTAGGATTATCACCGGTTACTGATACAGTAAATGTATAAGTACCTCCTTCACAAACATCTCCTGCTTGTGGTTGAGCCGTAATTGTTATACTTTCATTTACATTGAGTGTTGCTACATTTGAAGTAACACTACCACAATCACCAGTTACAACAACCGTATAATCCCCTGCATCAGATGCAGATACATTACTAATAGTATAAGTATCTGATGTTGCACCGGAAATATCATTGCCGTTCAACTGCCATTGATATGTAAGATTTGACCCGTCAGCAACCACATTAAATGTGTAGGATTCTCCTGTACATACAGTTCCTCCCTGTGGTTGAGTTGTTATTGAAACTGCCGGGTTTACTGTTAATGTAGCAGGATTTGAAGTTATAGTGTTTCCACAAGAATCAGTTACAATTACAGTATAATCTCCTGCATCTGCGGTTGATACACTACTTATTGTATATGTATCTGCAGTAGCACCCGGTATGTCATTGCCGTTTAATTGCCATTGGTAAACAGGTGCTGTTGCGTCGGCCACTACATTAAATGTAACACTGCTTCCTTCGCAAACAGTTTGAGGATTCGGTTGTGTTGTGATTGTTGGTTGTGTACAATTAATTGTTGAATTAATTTCTATATCATCAATCCACAATAAGAATTTATCAGTGGATACATGGCGAATTGCAACATAAATTTCCTGGTTATCATACTGACTCAAATCATATGTAAACTGTGCCCATCCAGTATCAGGCGCTTGAGTAACTCCCGATATAGCTGTAAAACTTGAAGGATTATTAT
>JALWKH010000171.1 GCA_026996635.1 Bacteroidales bacterium
TAAAATATCTTGATTGTTAATGGGGTGAAGTTAAAAAAATGTTGTAATTTTGTAATATGTTACTTACTTAAAATAGTGTTATGAAGCTAAAAAACAGTTTACTCTTTAGGTTTACTTTGGTTTATGTATTCATTATTATTGTGGGTGCACTTTTCTTTATTTATATGGATTTCTCCGGATTGAAAAAAAGTGTTGAAAACAGATATAATGATTTTATTACCGTAAATAAGCATTTTGTAGCTTCTATAGATGAGATTGTTTATTTGGCAGGTAATGAATTTTATGAATCTGTCAAAGATGACACTATTTTAAGTGATAAAGAAAAAATTCATGCGGCTTTTTCTTTTATTGATAATTATCCGGTTGATTATGCTTCAGTTTTTGTAATGAAAGATGGAAATATTTTGTTTTCAAATAATCCTGCCTTGTTGGACAATAGGTCATTGGATGTAAATTATTCTTTTTTGCCCGAGTTAGTATCCAGATCAAAAATAAGAGGTAGGTATAGTGATTTGTTTAAGACGGAAAAAAGTGATGTAGCATACATTGGTTCTGCACGATATATGAATAATCTCGGGTTGGTTGTCGGTGTAATTAAAGACGATAAAAATATACGAGAATTAATTAAAAAGTATCGAGAAGACATTGTTGCGGAAATTTATAAGCAAATATGGATAGAGGTACCTTCCTTTATTTTGTTGTTTTCTCTGGTTGTTTTATTGCTACATGTCTTAATATTTAAACCTTTAAAAAAACTTTCAGACTTAATTATTAAAATGAATGCCGGTGATTTTGATTTGGAACTAACAAATTTTGACAAAAAAGATAACGAAATAGGAATATTGTTTAAATCAATAGAAAAATTATTAGGTGCTTTTCATAAAATCACTGAATTTGCACATCAGATAGGAGTAGGAAATCTCAATACCGATTTTACTCCGTTAAGTGAAAAAGACGAGTTGGGTAAGTCGTTGCTTACTATGAGGGATAATCTTAAGAAAGCAAAAGAAGAGGAAGACAAACGTAAAGAAGAAGATGCACAACGTAATTGGATAGCTACCGGATTAGCAAAGTTCTCAGAAATATTGAGACAAAATAACGATAATATAGAAAAACTCGGTGATGCAATCATCAGAAATCTGGTGCATTATGTGGGAGCAAACCAAGGCGGATTGTTTTTGTATGATGAAGAAACACAAGAATTAAACTTATTGTCTGCATATGCTTACAACAGGAAAAAATTCCTTCAAAAAACAATAAAGTTGGGAGAAGGATTGGTTGGAACTTGTGCTATCGAAAAAGAAAAGATTTATTTGACAGATGTTCCTAATGATTATCTTACAATAACTTCCGGCTTGGGTGGTGCAAATCCGAGAAATATTTTATTGGTGCCGTTGAAATTGGAAGAAAATATATTCGGTGTTATTGAATTGGCTTCGTTTGAAGTATTTGAACCTTACAAAATAGAGTTTATCGAAAAGGTTGCAGAAAACATAGCTTCCGTGATAAACAATGTGAAGATAAACATTAAAACCAGGGAACTGCTGGAACAATCTAAACAACAAGCGGAAGAACTTGCCACTCAAGAAGAAGAAATGCGACAAAATCTTGAAGAACTTCAGGCTACGCAAGAAGAAGCCGCCAGAAGGGAAAGGGAAATTACCAAGCTGTTGAATACCATAGATTCTTTAATGTTGAGGATGGAAATAGACAAAAACAGGGAATTTACTTTGGTGAATGAGAACTTTTTAGCTGTAACAGGTTATGTTAGGGATAATATAATTGGTGCAAAAGTCGGAATATTGGATTTGGAAGATAAAGCATTTAGTGAGTCGGTTGAAAAAGCATTTGCAAATGGTATTCACAAAGGCATAATTCCTATTAAATCTGATGATGGTACGCCATTGTTTACATATTTGTCTTTTTATTACAAAAAGGAAACCGAATCATTATTTGTTATAGGTTTTGAAGTAACACAAGAATATATGCAGTATGTTAAGGAATAACAACTTGTTTAAAATAAATTTTTTGTTGATTGCAATGTTTTCTGCCGTGGCAATGATGTCTTGTAAAAAAGATAAAGATAACGATGACGAGTTGCCACCGCAGGAAATTGTCACATACGATACCTCGGGGATAACCGGACAATTACTGGTTAAGACTTATTATCTGGATAACAATAACAATCAAGTGCCGGCGTATTCTACAGTGGTTTATTTATATGCCGATTATGATGATATTCAAATAGATAAAACGAACTCGACCAATGATTTGGCTATTTACAGGCTGATAACTGCAAGTGATAACAATGAAGCATATTTCGGCTATATCAACTACGGGAACTACTATGTTTGGGCAAATGCGACCATAAACGGCACATATTACGAGCGTATATCAATAGTCCAAGTCAGACCGAACCGGGAAGAAGTGCTTAATATAACAATGCTTCCTTCATCTAAATAATTTGCCGAATAAAACATCTCCGGGTTGTCTTATTTTTTATCTTTGAAGTTTTAAAAAAACAGTGTTATGTATTATTCAATGACAGGGTATGCCAAGGAAGTTTTGGATTTGCCCGAAAAACAAATAACAGTAGAAATAAAATCGCTAAACAGTAAAACAACAGATATAAGCATAAGAATACCACAATATTACAAGGAAAAAGAAATTGAGATTCGAAAGATGTTGAGCGAAAAATTATTAAGGGGGAAGATAGATTTTTTCATTACGGTTGACCTTGCAGATAATTATACAGATATAGTTTTTAATAAAGAAGTAATAGAAAATTATTCCGGACAACTTAAAGATATAGTGGTAAGTCAAGGTTTGAATTTCAATGAAGATATTTTCAGAGCATTGCTGATCCTTCCAAATGTTTATAAAAGGGAAAAGGAAGAACTTGGCGATGAAGAATGGAACGAATTAAAAAAAGCTATCTTTAATGCCATTGAAAAGTTAATGGAGTTCAGGAAAAAAGAAGGTGAAAATCTGGAAAAACAAATTATCGCCGATTTGAATGATATAGAAAAATTGTTGCAGAAAGTTGATGATTATGAACAAGAAAGGATCGGGATTATAAAAGAAAGATTAGAAAAACATTTAAGTACATTGGAAGCAGAGTATGATAAAGAGAGACTGGAACAAGAGCTTATTTATTATATCGAAAAAATAGATATATCGGAAGAAAAAACCCGTTTGAAAAGTCACATCAATTATTTTCGTGAAATATCGGCTAGCAATAATATCACCAAAGGGAAAAAATTGACTTTTGTTGCCCAGGAAATAGGTAGGGAAATAAATACTCTCGGGGTAAAATCCGCTCACAAGGAAATACAAAAAATTGTGGTTATGATGAAAGACCATTTGGAAAGGATAAAAGAACAACTTGCAAATATTCTGTAGTTATATGTGGAAAAAGATTAAATATTCTTTACTTGCATTTTTTATTGTTATTGTGTTGGTCGGTGTTTTTGCACCGGTAAATCATACTCCTGTAGTATATGTAGATCGTAGTACCGGCAAGTTGGATACGGAAAAAATTGCAGCGGAATTTTGGCTAAGGTGGTTGTATGGAAATCCTGTAGGTGAAATGGCTTTGGAAGGATTGGTAAAAAGGAAGTTTGTGTCTGAATGGTACGGGAAAAAAATGGATGATCCCGGGTCAAAAGAAAAAATAAAACCGTTTATCAGAGAGTTCGGTATTGATATGTCTCAAGTTGCCGATACTAATTTTAAGTGTTTTAATGATTTTTTTATCAGAAAATTAAAGGCTTCTGCCCGCCCTATTGATACTTCGGCAAATAGTGTGGTGTCTCCCGGAGACGGTAAAATACTTGCTTATCAAAATCTTGATTCGGCTGATTTTATTGTAAAAGGTATAAGGTTTGATTTAGCAAGTTTTTTGCAAGATTCTGTATTGGCAAGTAAATTTAGAGGCGGAGAGTTATATATATTGCGATTGTGTCCTACCGATTATCATCGTTTTCATTTCCCTTTGGCAGGAGAAGTCTTGAATACAAAAAAAATTACGGGTTCTTACTATTCTGTTTCGCCTATTGCACTTCGTGAAAAGGTGAGGTTGATGTTTTCCAACAAACGTGAATACACACTTATTCGTAATGATTATGCAGGTGATTATATTATGGCGGAAGTTGGAGCAACTATGGTAGGTAGTATTGTTCAGACATACAAAGGAAAGGTTGTATGCAAAGGACAGGAAAAAGGGTACTTTAAGTTTGGAGGTTCAACTGTTGTCTTGATTTTTGAAAAAGGGAAAGTTAAAGTAGATAAAGACCTTTTGGAAAATACAGAACACGGATTTGAGACAGCTGTAAAGATGGGTGAAAGGATAGGTACAATAATTAAATAAAAAGCAGGACTGAAAAATCCTGCTTTTTATTTTTTGCACAAGAATTAATAATTGATAACGTGTCTTTCAAAGTATGCTTGCGGGTGTAAACAGGCAGGACAAACTTCTGGAGCATCCGTTCCTTCGTGTAAATATCCGCAGTTTCTACACTTCCAAACAATCTTGCCGTTGCTCTTGAATACCATACCTTTGTCAAGGTTTTCGTACAATTTACGATAACGTTCTTCGTGGGCTTTTTCCACTTCTGCTATTTTTCTGAAAGCTACGGCAACTTCTTTAAACCCTTCTTGTTCCGCTACATCGGCAAAATGTGGATATAATTCCGTCCATTCTTCATTTTCGCCTTCCGCAGCAGCTTTTAGGTTTTCCAGAGTTGTGCCAATTTTCCCGGCAGGGTATGAAGCAGTGATTTCAACCATTCCGCCTTCCAAGAATTTAAAAAATCTTTTTGCGTGTTCTTTTTCATTAAGTGCGGTTTCTTCAAAAATAGCGGCAATTTGTTCCAGCCCTTCTTTTTTTGCTTGTTTTGCAAAATAGTCATATCTCATTCTGGCTTGTGACTCACCTGC
>JALWKH010000172.1 GCA_026996635.1 Bacteroidales bacterium
GGTCAAAATGGCGGGATTGCAGTGGCGTGAATGACAAAACATTTGCGAATACGAGGGAAAGTCCACCGTTAGGTGGATTTTAAACGAAAAATATGGCAATTGGTGTTGGCTTGTGCGATTTTTCGTTTTCCGCTTTCCCCGTAGTCGCCATGTTTTGACAGAGCGGGAGGAAGCATCATTTTGACCAAGATTTTTGGTTCTTTGTATCGAATGACAAAGAACAATATAAAAGCTAAGGCTAAAGCCAGTATTTTTTTCTTTCCTTTTATTTCCCCATCTTGAAAGGCGGGGATATTCATAATATGGTATTTTTGAATAAATTATAACCGGGCTGAAGCCCGCTTAACAATCCTATAGAGATATTTACATTTGTATGATGAGGTGTTTTAGATTGGTTTTTATGCAAAAAATCGGATGTATTGTTTAGTCCAAAGCATGTATTCTTTAATAAAGAAAATGAGTTTTCATAGCAAATTGAAGTATCTTTGTGATAATAACAAAAAAGTAAATCGTTATGAGTTCAAATAAAGATTTAACACATAAAATTCTCTATAACTTTTTGAAAAAACAAAATGCGACAAGGGATTTCTTTCACGACTTGATGCCTTTTAAGGTGAAAGAGATTTTGCTTGTTGCCACAATGTATGATGCCTTTTCTATAGAAAGCGAAGGGAGGCTGATTGACCGAATTTTCGGGGAATACCACAACCTTAATCTTATTCACTTGCCCAGAATTACAGGGGTGACAACAGAAGATGAAGTCAGGGAAGAGTTGAATAAACGCAAATATGACTTGGTGATAATTATAACGGGACTTAATAAAGAAACCCCAATCAAAATAACCAAACTTATACGCAAAATTAATCCGTTGATACCGGTTTTTTTGCTTTTGAACAATAACCGTGATATAAATTATTACAGGGAAAAGTTGCCGCAAAACAAAGTTGACAGAACCTTTGTGTGGAACGGAGATTCGCGGATATTTTTTGCAATGGTCAAATTGCTGGAAGATTCGCAAAACCTTGAAAATGATATAAATGTCGGAAACGGTATTGTTAAGGTTATTTTGTTGGTAGAGGACAACGAAAAATATTATTCGCGTTATTTGCCGCAATTATATCATTTGGTGTTGGAACAAACGCGGCGAGTGCTTTCGGAGTCGTCTTCCGACGAATTGTACAAATTACTGAAGTTGCGTTCCAGACCGCGTATCGTAATGGTAACAAATTATGAGGATGCCAAAAAAGTATTACATAAATACAAAAACGATTTATTGACTTTAATTACTGATGTAGAATTTGATAAAAACGGCAAAAAAAATAAAGAAGCCGGATTTTTGCTTGCAGAAAGTTTTAGAAAAGAACTTCCTGATTTGCCGATAATCATCCAATCTTCCAATGAAGAAAACCGAAAAAAAGCCGAAAAACTAAAAACATATTTTATCAACAAAAACAGCGATAAACTTCTTCACGACATCAGAGTATTTATGCAAAATTATTTGGGATTCGGTGATTTTATTTTCAGGGACAAAAACGGGAAACAAATAGCAAAAGCGAGGAGTTTCGAGGAGTTTTTCGATTTACTTGCAGTAGTGCCGGTTGATACCCTTTATTATCATGCATCGCGCCATCATTTTTCACAATGGCTTATGGCACAGGGAGAAATAGAATTGGGTAAATTGTTGAGCAAAATAACGGTAGATGAGTTTTCCTCAATGGAAGAATTGCGAAAGTATTTGCTTAAAATAATCCATGAGTTCAGATTACGAAGCAAAAGAGGTAAGCTCGTGCAATTTTCCCGTAGGGACCTGAAAGAAGAAAGTAATATTGTGAGTCTTGCTTCGGGTAATTTAGGCGGAAAAGGACGGGGAATTTTATTTATAAACACATTGCTTTATAATTTCGATTTCAGGAGTGTTATAGGCGATATAAATATCCGCAGTCCGCGTACGGCAATTATCGGTACAGATGAGTTTGATCTTTTCCTTAAAAATAATGAACTTATTGAGGTTGTTTACGGTGACAATCCGGATTATGATGAGATACAGCAAATTTTTATTTCCGCCAAGTTGTCTGACGAACTAATGGAAAAACTTAAGGTTATTGTAGAAACTATAGAAAACCCTATTGCCGTCCGTTCGTCCAGCTTGTTTGAAGACTCTCTGATGCAGCCTTTTGCAGGAGTATTCAGGACATATATTGTGCCGAACAGTCATTTCAATCCCGAAATCAGGCTTATGCAATTGGCTAATGCGATAAAATTGGTTTATGCTTCTATTTTTTCCGAAGAATCAAGAAATTATATCGAGGCAATAAATTATAAGATTGAGGAAGAAAAAATGGCAGTAGTCTTACAAGAAGTAGTTGGTAGAAAGTTTGACAAATATTATTATCCGCACATAAGCGGGGTGGCACAATCGTATAATTTTTATCCTATATCACACATGGAGCCGGAAGACGGTTTTGCAGTGATAGCCTTAGGGCTTGGACAATACGTGGTGGATGGAGAAAAAGCGTACCGTTTTTCACCGAAACACCCACAGATAGATATTTTACCGAAAGAACAATTGCTGAAAAACTCGCAAGATCATTTTTATGCGGTAGATTTATCCCGGGAATATATAAACTTACTTGAAGGAGAAACTGCAGGGCTTGCAAAATTGGATATCTCCGAAGCTGAAAAACACGGTACATTGAAACATCTTGCATCAGTCTATGATTATCAAAATGATGTTATTCGTCCGGGACTGAGTTATAACGGTCCGCGAATCTTGAATTTTGCTAATGTACTCAAGTATAATTACATACCACTTGCCGAAACAATATCGGTTATGTTAGATGTAGTGAAAGAAGCAATGGGGGCACCTGTGGAAATCGAGTTTGCCGTTGATTTGACTAAAGATGAGGAAGGCAGGGCTTCTTTTTATTTGCTCCAAATCAAACCACTGCTTACAAATGATGAAGATTTTAAAATAAATGAAAAAGAACTGAAAGGAGAAAATCTGATAGTATATGCAGGTAAAAGTGTAGGTAACGGAAAGATCGATGATTTGAAAGATGTGGTGTTTGTAGATATAAACAAGTTTGATAAGACAAAAACCATAGAAATTGCAAAAGAAATAGCCGCTTACAATGCCAAATTGAAAGAACAGGATATAAGCTATGTGTTAATAGGTCCGGGTCGGTGGGGTACCCGCGACAGGTTTATTGGTATTCCCGTGGTTTGGTCTGACATTTCGCGTGCAAAAGTTATTGTAGAAACCGATTTGGAAGGCTTTCCGCTTGATGCATCTCTCGGATCGCACTTTTTCCACAATGTGATTTCAATGAATGTGGGATACTTGTCTGTAAACCAACAGGCAGGCAAAGGTTTTATTAGATGGGAAAAACTATATGATGCTAAAGTGGTACACAGAGGCGAGTACATTATTCATGTTCGTTATGAAAACGGACTTACCGTAAAAATGGACGGTAAGAAAAGAATTGCTGTGGTAGAAGAAAACAAGTAAAAATTTTAACATGTGAAAAAGTCAACAATAATTTTACTGGTAGTTTTTCTTGCAGTAGGTTTAAATTCTTGCAAGAAAACATACGAAGAAGGTCCTGCAATTTCTCTACGCTCTAAATTCAGCAGGATAACCGGCAAGTGGAAGTTAGTTTCAATGGAAGGAGTGCCCAGGCTACATCCTGAAGTTGACCAGTATATGGAATTGACAAAAGAAAAAATTGACGGTGAGAAATATAAAGCTGTTTTTACTAATTTTCAGGAGGCTTTTTGTTCGTATGACACTATTTCCTGTGACAGTTTATTTAATGAAGTTGGTTATTGGTGTTTTTTTAATGGTATATGGGGTGATGGTGAAGAAGTGCTATCTGATAAAGAGGGTTTAAAACTGGTAATAATAGATGAACCTGATAAATCAGCTCAAACAGCATGGAAAATTTTAGAACTTACAAACAAAAAACTAGTTATTATAAGTCCTATTTCTTATTATGCCTGTTATTATCATACACAAAGAACTTTAACATTTGAAAAAGAATGAAAATAAAAACCCAGTTGCCGCACGATTGTTTCGTGTAGGAAGAAACTTCAGCGATTACATCTCAAGAAATATGCACTGCACGAAAATTTTGTGCAGTAGCGGCAAAGACTGTGTTTATCAGCTATGTTGGCTATTACTAATAATGACTGTCAAGCATTAATTTGTCTCATTTTATTTAAGTTTGTTTCAGATTGTAAAAATTATTTACTCACCCCAAAGCTTACATTTTTATTGTTGAGGAAATATAATATTTTTGCTATTGTAACTAAAAAATACAGGAATATGAAAAAACTATTTTTGTTGACTTTGTTAAGTTTAATTTTCACCAGAGGTTTTTCGCAAAGTGCAAGCAGGGTGCCCGGAGGCCCATTCCCCGTATCACAAATTCCGGATACATTGTATGTTATAAACATGGAAAGCTTAACTGATGATCAAAGGCTGACTGTTATTACACTTCAAGGGATGTTGGCAAAAACAAAACCGGAAATTTTTTGCTGGCGTTCTGTGGGGTTCCCGTTGTGGTTAGAAGATTTACACGAAAATTACGGGGTTTATATTGATAGTACATATTGGACGGATTTTAACGGATTGATTACACATTTTAAAGATAGAATAGGTGCTTATTATCTGTGTAATGTAAATGATTCTTCAACAACAGTTGCAATTTCGGCATGCGGACAACATACCGATAAAATAGCTGTAACATCAAATACCCTTTCGTTAATGAATGCTTTGAATATACCGGAAGAATATGATGTTCGTAACCTTGGTGAACATTGGATGTTTCAAAATTATGGTAATTCATTCAGCACTAAAATAATTACATATCAAGATCATTCCAAATCTACATTTTTAGGTGATTACACGGTATTTACAAATGCTTTTCAGTT
>JALWKH010000173.1 GCA_026996635.1 Bacteroidales bacterium
AAATACTCCTTGGTTAACATTACCTTCTCCTATAAATACATTCACCAATCCGTATTGGTTCGTTGTAACATTATGGGTCTCAGAATAAACTACACTTCCGGTTGCAGACCCTTGCAGAATATCCAGTTGCAAAACAACATTTTGATTCTGCAGTACATTTCCGTTACCATCCCTTATCACTGCCTGATAAGAAATCTTTTGCGGTTGGGAATATAATACCCCGGTAGCAAAAATTAAAACCGTTAAAAGAAATAATTTTCTCATAATAAAATAGATATATAAAAACAAAATTAAACTAATCTGAGTTACCAAACAAATTTTTTTCTCTAGTTCAAAAATATTTTTTATCAAAGTGAGTTATTTTTTTATTAAATCACTTTCATTTTTTTTTGTTACTTTAGCACGCTCAAATTTTGAAATTATGAAAAATAAGTCATTCAAGTTTTACAACAATCTGGTAGGTTGGATTGTTTTTGCAATTGCAGCATTTACCTATCTGTCAACTATTGAACCTACCGCTAGTTTTTGGGACTGTGGTGAATTTTTGGCTACATCATACAAATTAGAAATAGGCCACCCTCCCGGAGCACCGTTTTTTATGTTGATGCAAAAATTCTTTTCATTGTTTGCTCCGGCTCCCGAACTTGTACCAAAGCTGGTTAATTCAATGTCGGCACTTGCAAGTGCATTCACAATACTGTTTTTATTTTGGACAATAACTCATTTGGCAAAAAAGATAATACTTCGGAATAAAGAAGAACTTACTACCGGAAATATTATAGCTATACTCGGCAGCGGTTTAGTAGGTGCTCTCGCATATACTTTTTCAGATTCTTTTTGGTTTTCTGCAGTAGAGGCTGAAGTTTATGCAAGTTCATCATTTTTAACGGCACTGGTTTTCTGGCTTATTTTAAAATGGGAAGATATTGCAGATGAAAAATATTCAAACAGGTTATTGGTTTTGATTGCATATATTATAGGATTATCAATTGGTGTTCACTTATTGAATTTGCTTACGGTACCGGCAATTGTTTTTGTTTATTACTTCAGAAAATATAAACCGACTACCAAAGGTCTTATTTTCACTTTTATTTTATCAGTAATTATTCTAGGTGCAATAATGTATGTTATTATTCCAGGCATTATTATAGTTGCTTCTTGGTTTGAGCTTTTCTTTGTTAATGTTTTCGGATTGCCTTATCATTCCGGAGTGATTATATATTTGATAACACTTACAGCTCTTATTGTTTGGTCATTGCGTTATACATACAAAAAAAGAAAAGCATTGTGGCATACTGCAATTTTAATGACCACAATGATTGTGATAGGTTACTCTACGTTTATCTTAATAGTTATAAGGTCAAATGCAAATCCACCGCTTGACGAAAATAATCCGGAAGATGTATTTTCTTTGCTTTCTTACCTGAATAGAGAACAATACGGAGACAGACCGCTAATTTACGGACAATATTACAACGCTCCCTTGGACCCGGAAGAACCATACATCCAAGGTAGTCCCATTTATGATAAAAAAGACGGGAAATATGTTGTTGTGGGTTACAAACAAAAACCTAACTACGACAGCAGATTCTGCACATTTTTCCCGAGAATGTGGTCTCCGCAAGCAAGCCATGTAAGAGAATACAAAAGTTGGGCAAAAATTAAAGGAACACCAATACGGGTTGGAGATAAAGTATTGTATAAACCTACTTTTGGAGAAAATTTGAGGTTTTTCTTTGTTTACCAGCTGGGTCATATGTATTTCCGTTACTTTATGTGGAATTTCTCCGGTCGTCAAAACGACTGGCAAGGTCACGGCAGTTTACTTAGAGGCAACTGGATAACAGGAATACCTTTTATTGATAAAATATTAGTGGGACCACAAAAAGGACTTCCCTACAAAATGAGAACCAACAAAGCAAGAAACACATATTATATGCTTCCATTCTTGCTTGGACTCATCGGACTTTTGTATCACTGGAAAAAACACAAAGAAGATTTTTCGGTTGTACTACTTTTATTCTTTTACACAGGTATTGCCATTGTTATATACCTTAATCAATATCCGTTGCAGCCGAGAGAACGTGACTACGCATATGTAGGTTCTTTCTACGCTTATGCAATTTGGATAGGGTTGGGAGTATTGGCAATTTATGAGTTTGCCAGAAAATACCTGAAAAATCCTGCAGTTACGGCATCTTTGGCAACAATTATCACATTACTTGCCGTTCCAACAATAATGGCACACGAAAATTGGGACGACCATGACCGTTCCGGCAGGTACACGGCACGCGATTTTGCTAAAAATTATCTAATGAGTTGCGACAAAAACTCAATATTATTTACAAACGGTGACAACGATACTTTCCCGTTATGGTATGTTCAAGAAGTAGAAGGTTTCAGAACAGATGTAAAAATCGTGAATTTGAGTTTGTTTAACACTGACTGGTACATTGACCAAATGAAACGAAAAACTTATGAAGCCGATCCTATCCCAAATTCATTCACACACGAACAATATGCCCACGACACAAGGGATTTGACTCCGATTTTTGAAATAACGAAAGATTATGTGAATCTAAAAGAAGCTATCGAGTTTGTTAAAAGTAACAACCCTAAAGCTAAAGTTGAATTACAATCAGGCGACCAAGTAAATTACATGCCTACAAGAAACTTTATATTAAAAGTTTACAAAGAAAATGCAAAGAAGGCAGGAACAGTAAATCCGAATATGCCTGATTCATTAATCCCGAATGAAATTAAATTCTCATTACCGAAAAATAAAAATTACATAATTAAAGGCGAATTGATGGTGTTGGATATGCTAGCACAAAATGACTGGAAAAGACCTATTTATTACGCAGTTACGGTTTCAAGTGATAATTACCTAAACTTGCAAAACTATTTCAGCGTAGAAGGTCTTGCATACCGTATAACACCATTTAAAACAAAGAGCGCTTCTCCGTTGGGTTACGGTACTGTAAACACCGAAAAAATGTATGATAATTTGGTTAACAAGTTCGTTTGGGGAGGAATTAATAATCCTGATGTTTACCTTGATGAAAACAATATGAGAATGACGATGAACTTCAGGGCTAATTTTGACAGGCTGGCAAATGCCTTATTGCAAGAAGGAAAGAAAGATAAAGCTAAAAAAGCACTGGATAAATGTTTGGAAGTAATTCCTGACAAAACCGTTCCATACGATATTTTCTCACTTCAAATGGCAAGTCTGTATTTGCAATTGGGTGAAGACAGCACTGCCGTTCAAATAATGAAAACAATGAAAGAAAGAACGGAAGAAGAATTGAACTATTATGCTCAATTCAACAATGCACAAAAGAAAAACATAAAAAATGACATAAGAACATCCATGGGTATTTATCAAGAAATTTTCCGAATAGCCAATATGTTTAAGAAAAAAGAAATTACAAAAGACATGGAAAACAAACTTATGTCATACTATCAAATTTTTGCATCTATTCAATAAAATTTTATAAAAAACACAAAAGTAAGGCGGTAGTAAACAGTTGCTACCGCCTTTTTTTATTAAGCAAACACTATATGATGATTAGATTTATTATATTTTTGTGAAAAAATAAAAAGATATGAATGTACTTATAACAGGCGGTGCGGGATATATCGGAACAGAACTCACCATTGCATTGGATAAATGCGAACAAATTGATAAAATAATAATATACGATAACCTTGCCAGGAGAAACTACAATCTCTTTTTACATTCCGGCATAAAAAGAGGGAAAGTAAAATTTGTAGAAGGGGAACTTTTGGACAGCCGTAAGCTGAACAATATAATGAAAGAAGTAGATGTTGTCGTACATCTCGGAGCAAGGGTAGAATCACGCCTGATAAATGCCAGCCACCATTTGTATGAGCAGATAAACAACTGGGGAACAGCCGAAACAGTATATGCAGCCGAAACCAATAAGAATGTAAAAAAATTTATTTATGCAAGCTCAATTGCCGTTTACGGAGACAGTAGCGAGCAAGTAAATAAAAATATAGAACCATATCCGAGAACATATTACGGGTCATCAAAACTAAGAGGAGAAAACCATGTTCACAGGTTATTTGACAAGTTGGAGGCAGCAATACTGAGAATCGGAAATGTTTACGGCTACGGAACTTCTTTCAGAAAAGATCCCGTAATAAACCTTTTTATGTTTGAATCAAGTTTTAAAGGACGTATCAGAATAAACGGTACGGGACTGCAAAAAAGAGGATTTATCAGCCTGGAAAAAACTGTGGATGTATTAAAGCATATGATTATAAACGGATTCAAGCCCGGTATTTACGATTTGGTAGAACACAACTTTGCAGTAATGGAAGTTGTTGATTACATAAGAAATGAGGCTATTTATCCCGATATAGAAATGATTTTTGTAAACCAACACTTAAAACTTAGAAACATAGAAGTAACTCCCGACGAAGATATAAAACCATACCTGACAGTAAAAAAAGACTTTTTGGACGAATTAAAAGAATTTAAAAGGAAACTGGAACTTTCGGATAGGAACGCTTAACCACAAGTAAAAATAATTTCAAATTAATTTTGGAAAGAAAGTCGGGGTGAGTGGATTCGAACCACCGGCCCCACGCCCCCCAGACGTGTGCTCTAACCGGACTGAGCTACACCCCGAACTAATTGCGGCACAAAATTACAATTTTTTTACAATACACATAAACTTTATAATTATTTTTGCCAAAAAAACTTTTACTTATGAACATCTTACTAATTGGCAGCGGTGGCAGGGAACATGCAATTGCTTGGAAATTAAGGCAAAGCATTCATACTAATAAATTGTTTGTGACCCCGGGTAATGCAGGAACAGCCCAAATAGCGGATAATATTTCGCTGGATATA
>JALWKH010000174.1 GCA_026996635.1 Bacteroidales bacterium
ATTTTTAAATTAGGAAAACTACAAAGAGAGTCAATAAAAAAGATAAAAATTTTAGGTACAAAAATAATTTTTATAAAGGCTTTTTGTTTATAATTTTTTGTAACAGTTATATAATTAAATGCGGGATTCGGTGAAACTGAAAAATTAATTTCATTTTTCGGGTGATTTAACCATGAAGATAAATCGCTTACAACCAAGTAGTCCGTAAGTTCTCCCATACAGTATAAATCCGTGTCACCAAGGCATATCAAATCATATTTTACCTCTTTGTTTGCCGTAACATTCACCACAATAAAATTATCACCGTCTCCATCACCCATTCCGGTTGCAATTAGTGTTATATTATCATAATGGTCATAAGTTACATCGCTTGCCCAGCTTGCTCCCAAGTCTCCTGCAAACATAAATACATTGTTTGGCAACGATCTGAAAATCGGTTCTACTTCCGACCAAAAATTTATTGTATCTGATCTTCCTGCGTCTGAATTCCAATGGATGTAATTGAAAGGATTATCCGGTTCACGCCACAATATTTGATGAAAAAAGACAAAAACATTATCACATTGAGAGGCATTTTCGTTTACAACATTTTTTAAGAATTGCAATTGGTCTCCCGAAATATTCCATCCGTCAAGGTTGGGGTCCAAAATTATGAAAAGGTCATTTTGGTATTTAAAATAATAATATGTATCTCCGTATCTGCTTTCGTACAGTTCCCTGTTTTCCATATCGTGATTTCCGACAGCAAAATAAACGGTCAATCCGAGTGTGTCAATATCTGCATCAATTTCATCCCAATCTTGTGCCGTGGGGTTAGGAGACACAATGTCTCCGGTTAAGACGCCGAATTTGATTTCAGGTCTGCTTTGGATATAACCGAAACGTTGTTTGAAAGGCGGGTGAAAGCCTACATTATTCACTCCGGGAGCACCATAAGTATGACCTGCTACAAAAAACGAATATAAAATTGTATCTTCCTGTGAGAATGAAGTAAAATTGAGGAAAGCTGTTAATGTCAGTAATATTATGGTTTTCATAGTGTAATTTATTTTTTTCTTAATTCTTCAAAAAATCTTTTCATAAGAGTTTCTGCTTCCGTTTCCATTATGCCGCAAGTTACTTCGGTATTTTTTAGTATGTCGGCAGAGTATTTTTTGTAGCCTTTTTTCGGGTCTCCTGAACCGTAAACAATCCGTTTCAAATGCGACCAATGAATGGCTCCCGCACACATTACACAAGGCTCTACCGTGACATAAAGCGTGCAATCTTCCAAGTATTTGCTGCCCAAATGATTTTCTGCGGAAGTAATTGCTATAATTTCTGCGTGTGCGGTAGAATCATTTAATGTCTCCGTTTGATTGTGGGCTTTGGCTATTACTTTGCCATTGCATACTATTACGGCACCAATAGGCACTTCGCCGAGTTCGTAGGCTTTGTGGGCTTCTTTCAGCGCCAACTTCATATAATATTCATCGTCAAAAATCATTGTGGCAGAGATATTTCCAATTCGTTTTCCCAAGAGGATTTTACTTTTATACCTTTTTCGTATTTAACGGGTTCGGGCAGTATTTTTTTTGATAAATCACCGGGTGTCCAATTACCGTCACCGCTTTTGTCGGAAATTATCCGCAGTCCGTATTCGTTTGGCGGAAGATTGATGAATGTTACAATACTGTCAGTTTGCTTCAATATTGCTTCTTTGATAATTTTCTTTAATGATTTGTCTGTGAGCTGGATTATGAGGTTGTTTGCAGTTTTTTCCGTTGTTTTAATTTTTAGTGAACCGTAGTAGTCGCTGCTTTGCACCGAAAAGTTAAATGCTGTGCTGTCGTTGGTATTGCCAAAGATGCTGTAAATAGCGGCGGAATCTATTATCAGCCTATATTTTTCTTCTTCTTGCTTACCAAAAAGAATAAAGATGTTATCTAGTTTAATTTTATAGCTGATCGGGACAAATGCAGTGTCTTTTTGTATGAACAATTTTATTTTGGAGGTGTCTGCCGATTTTACAGGGATTCCGGTTGAAATTGTAACCGGGGTGAACGGCGGAACTTTTGTGTTGCCTTTGAGTTTAAGAGTAAGTTGGGGCAATTTGTATTTTTTGTTAAACCACTTGAAATACAATGTGTCGTTGCGTAGTGTGTCCCTGTCGTAATAGGAAACGGCAAAAACAAGCGAATCTTTTTTGGTCGCATTTGTGTCTGTTATCCAGATTGTTACAGTATCATTCCGTGGTGAAATGGTTGATAGAAAATCCGTTGGGGTAATAGGCTTAATTACAGGTTTTTTGTTGGAATTGCGGTTAAAGAAAATCACGAGTTTGCCCGGCATTATTCTTTTGTACTTTGCCACAAAATTTTTAAGGTTTTTGTCTTCTATAAAGGTCAAAATTTTGATACTGTCGGGGCCAAAAATTGTTTGTGTTTTTCCGCTCGTGTCGGTTTTTACTTGTGCAAATGGAGTTATGGAATTGTCAATAAAGCCGATTTTTTCGGTGGGCATATCATAGCGGTAATTTTTGTTTTTATCGTCGAGTGCGTAAATTGTGTAAGTACCGGCTTTCAGGTTTGTAAACTCAAAATTGCCGTTTTTGTCGGTTGTGGTTACATAGCGTGGCAGCCCGTTGTAAAAAGCGGAATCATCGCCGGCGGGGTAGAGTAGTACCTTAATGGATTTTTCTGGCTTGAGTGAAAAAGCATCTGCTACATTACCGCTTATTTTAAGCGAATCAATTTGGTTGCCGGTGGAAAAAATGTATTTGAAGTCGTGCAAAACGTTTCCTTCAGTGAAATCTGCTATTGCATTGCCGAAATTCAGAATGTATGTTGTATTTGGCAGTAGTGAGTCCGGCAGTATGATTTTTAATTGCTTGCCGTTTAGTTTTACTTTTGGCTTTTCTTCGGAAGGCGGGGATACAATCAGGTTGTCTGAAATGTTTTTTAGTACGATGTATTCGTTGAATTTGATTGTGATAACTTTTTCTTTGAAGTTCTTGGTGTACGGCGGCGGTGTCATTTTTACCGGTTTGGGCGGAGTAGTGTCTTTAGGTCCGCCTGAAGGCGGCACCATGTTGGCACACGAATATAGAAAAAGAGTGATTATTATCGCAGAAAATTTTATTAGTCTATTTTGCATCTATATTCCCCCAAATAATTTTTTTACCGAATCCGAGTCTGTTGTCGGTATATTTTATGAAATAAGGCTCTATTATCCAAATACCGGTATTTGACAATATTGCATAAGGAAACCTTTTCAAGTATAATTTTTTTGCAGATTTATGTTCAGTTTCGTCCATTGGTTTTCGCATTATGGCATTTATTTGTGAACCTTGAATTTTTCCTACTTTTTCGGTTTCCAAAACAATACTTAATGCCACTTTGTTTGAATGTGTCAAATCTTTGATATGTTTGGTTTTTTCTTCGGAAAGGCAGATGAAATGATTTTTTTCTTCGTCATATGCGTAAAAACAGTTGGCACAATACGGATATTCACCGCCGTAAGTGGCTAAAGTGAGAACGTGGTGTTCTTTTAAGAATGATTTGATTTTTTCGGGCAGTTGCATTATTGGTTTTGTTCTATCATTTTAATCAAATCTTGTCCGATGTCTTTACGGTAATATTTACCTTCGAAGTTTATTTTTTCCGCACTGCGGTATGATTTATTCACAGCTTCGGTTATGTTACGCCCGAGAGATGTTATTGCAAGTACACGTCCACCTGCAGTAACAATATTACCGTTTTCGTCAATCTTTGTACCTGCGTGAAATACAATACTTTCTTCAACATCTTCAAGACCTTTAATTATCTTGCCTTTTTGATATTTTTCGGGATAACCGCCTGATGCCAAAATTACTGTGGCTGCAGTTTGGTTACTCTTGATTATTGACACAGTATCCAATCTTTCCTCGGAAGTGGCAACCAGCAGTTCCACAAAATCATTTTCAATAAGAGGTAAAATGGTTTGTGCTTCAGGGTCGCCAAGCCGTACATTGTATTCAATTACATACGGATTGCCGTTGACATTCATCAGACCGAAAAAGATAAAGCCTTTGTAGTCAATGTTTTCGGAGTTTAGTCCGTTTACCGTCGGTTTTATGATGCGTTCTTCCACTTTGTTCATAAATTCTTCAGTAGCAAACGGTACGGGTGAAATATTTCCCATCCCGCCTGTGTTGGGACCTTTGTCACCGTCATAAATGCGTTTATAATCCTTTGCTTCCGGTAGAATCACATAATTTTTCCCGTCGGTAAGTGCAAAAACGGATACTTCAATTCCTTCCAAATATTCTTCTATTACAACTTTGTGGCTTGCTTTGCCGAATTTACCTTTTACCATTTCGTCAAGGGTGGTATATGCTTCGGCTTTAGATTCGGTTATAATAACTCCTTTGCCAGCTGCAAGCCCGTCAGCTTTAAGGACATAAGGAGGTTTTTGTTGGTCTATAAAATCATATCCTTCTTTTATGTTTTCGCGGGTAACTTCCAAATAGGCTGCTGTTGGAATGTTGTGTCTTGCCATAAATTTTTTTGCAAAACTTTTACTGCTTTCAAGTTGTGCACCTTCAGCAGATGGTCCAATGAAATGAATATTGTGGAGAATATCGTTCAGTTTATCTTTTATACCGTCGGCAAGTGGTGCTTCAGGACCAACTACAATCATTTCTATATTATTATTGCGGACAAATTCTTTAACAAGTTCGGGATTGTTTATATCCAGCGAAATATTATCCGCTATTTGGGCTGTTCCTGCATTACCCGGGGTCACAAACAATTTATTAGTATGAATGCTTTGCCTTAATTTCCAAGCAATTGCATGTTCCCTGCCACCGCTGCCGATTAG
>JALWKH010000175.1 GCA_026996635.1 Bacteroidales bacterium
CTTTTTATTAGTAGTCAAGTATTTGCACAAAAAGACACTCTTAGAACTAAAGCCATAAATGTTTTTATGGACTGTTACTTTTGTGATATTGATTTCTTCCGTCAGGAAGTTACTTTCATCAATTATGTAAGAGACAGGAAAGAAGCCGATGTTGTTGTAATAGGTTCTGAAATGGAAACCGGTAGCGGTGGATCTGAATATACGTTAACATTTATCGGAAATAAAAAATTTACGGGAGTTAACGATACACTTAAAATTGCTATGAGACCTGATGCGACTGAAGATGAAGAAAGAAACGAATTATTGAAAATTTTTAAGCTCGGTCTTATCAGGTATATAGCACATACTCCTTATGCAACAAAGATTGATTTTAACCTGAAAGAAGAACAAGAAAACAATGCCGAACAAAAAGAAGTAGTAGATCCATGGGATTATTGGGTTTTCCGTATAGGTAGTTATGCTTGGCTAAACGGTCAGGAAACATCTAAAAACACAAATATTAGCGGATATATAACAGCAGACCGCGTTACCGAAAAAATGAAATACAATTTTGCAATTAGAAACAATTACAATGAAAACAGGTATAATTACAACTCTTTCAGCTACTTAAACATAAAAAGGAATTACAGTGCCTCAGCACTTGTAGTAAAAAGTTTGGGAGAACACTGGTCTGTCGGTGGTTATGCCAATGGAGGTACAGATACTTATACCAACAGGAATTTATACCTAAATGCAGGTCCCGGTATTGAATATGACCTATTCAAATATTCGGAAGCCACTCACAGGCAATTACGCTTTTTGTACAAAATAGGTACATATTACAACAAATACATAGACACAACAATTTACCTTAAAACAGAAGAAACATTATTCCAGCATAGTTTAAATATATCGTATGAAATAAAAAAACCTTGGGGATCTATATCCACATCTTTTTGGGCATCGGATTATTTACACGACCCAAAACTTTACTCTACCGGAATTTGGGCTTTTATTCAATGGAGAATAGCAAAAGGCCTCTCATTCCACACAAATTTCTCATCATCAATTATTCATAACCAAATTTATTTGCCGAAAGAAGAAGCCTCCATAGAAGACTTACTCACAGGCAAAAGAAGTATGCCGACAACTTATTCGTATTATGTAAGTTTCGGAATCTCATACACTTTCGGATCTATCTATAATAATGTGGTAAACCCGAGATTTGATTAAAAAAATTTTTTCCAGCATCATAAAAGGCTGCCATAAATGGCGGCCTTTTTTATTTTTTTATCGCTTATTCAAAAAAACATTTAAATTTTTTCATTTTTTATATAATTATACAAAAAAAACAATGAAAGCAAGTTCAATAGGCTTTTATGCGGGCATAGCTTTATTTATAATTATTCTCATTGCCCCGTTAAGCGTAACAGCATCAATCCAAGTAACTTTGGCACTAGCCGCACTTATGGCTACATGGTGGCTCACAGAAGCAGTTCCCATTGCCGTAACTTCACTTCTTCCGCTTATTATTCTTCCGCTTTTCGGCGTAATGAACGGAAAAGAAGTTGCCAAAATGTATGCAAACGACATTATATTCCTTTTCCTCGGCGGCTTTATGGTAGCAATGGCTATACAAAAATGGAACTTGCACAAACGCCTTTCGCTCAAAATAATCTCCGTAACGGGCTCTTCCGCATCTATGGTTTTACTCGGCTTTATGATAGCAACTTCGTTTTTATCTATGTGGATTTCGAACACGGCAACCACAATGATGATGATACCTATTGCAATGTCTTTGACCGCACACACGGGAGACGAAAATAAAAAATTTGCCACGGGGCTTTTTATGGGAATAGCTTATGCGGCATCTATCGGTGGCATTACTACTCTAATCGGAACTCCGCCCAATATGGTTTTTGTCAAGGTTTTTGATATTTCGTTCCCGGGAGCACCCGACATTTCGTTTACCGACTGGCTGATTTTTGCATTACCGCTAGGCTTGCTGCTTTTTGCCATAACATATTTTTTGATTCGCTTGTTTTATGTAAAATCTTCCCCCTTCATCTCAAAAGACAAAATAAACGATCTCACTTCTCAAATGGGCAAAACTTCTTACGAAGAAAAAACCGTGCTTATAATTTTTGTTCTTATGGCTTTGTTTTGGATTTTCAGAAAAAAAATTGAAATCGGTTCAATGGTAATTCACGGCTGGTCGGAATTATTACCCAATCCTTCGTACATAAATGACGGCACTGTTGCCATATTTTTTGCCATTCTTCTTTTCCTCATACCCGCCAAATCTCAAAAAGGACAGATTCTCGACTGGAAAACAACACGTCAATTACCTTGGAATGTAGTATTGCTGTTTGGCGGCGGATTTGCACTGGCCGAAGCCTTTGTTAAATCAGGACTTACCAAATGGTTGGCAGGCAGCCTCACTGCACTATCCGGCACATCACCGATAATTATCATCCTTGCCATTACCACGCTTGTTGCACTAATAACGCAACTCACATCGGACACATCAACGGCACAAATCGTGTTGCCGATTTTGGCAGGTATGGCAATTGCCATAAAAATAAACCCCGTGCTGATAATGATTCCCGCAACATTTGCATCATCTACGGCTTTTATGACACCTGTCGCCACTCCGCCTAATGCCATTGCTTACGGAACCGGACAAATAAAAATGACAGACCTGCTGAAAACAGGCGGTATAATCAACCTTATCGGAATAGTGTTAATTACACTGCTTGTTTATTACTGGGCTCCCGTGGTTTTGCACGTTAGTTTCAGTAAGTTGCCGTTGTGGGTGAGGTAATACTCATAAAAAATATAACTGTGTATTTTCTGTGGCTAAAGCCTAAAATTTTTGGTATATCTTAAAACACCGCCTTAAAAGACGGTGCTATTCAAAAAATAAAATGAATTGTCTTAAACAATTGAATAGCCATACCTTTTAAGGTATAGTAGAAAAAACAATTTTACCAATGACTTTAGCCTTAAGATCTTAAGATCTTTTACTAAATTTCAAATAATAAATTAAATTTTCAATACTAGGTTTATTACACAAAATTTGACCACAACCAAAAATTAAGTAAAAATTGCAGAATTTTAGGACACATCATAAAATAAAACATCATTACCATATTCGGATAAAATAAAATAAAAAAGGGACACCTTACGGCATCCCTTTTATTTTTCATCGAAAATTATCGGCTTACAATTCAAACTTAATTCCTTGTGCCAAAGGAAGTTCTGTACTATAGTTGATAGTGTTAGTTTGTCTTCTCATGTAGCCTTTCCAAGCATCACTACCTGATTCGCGGCCACCTCCTGTATCTTTTTCACCACCGAATGCACCACCGATTTCGGCACCAGATGTTCCTATGTTTACATTTGCAATACCGCAATCGGAACCTGCAGCAGACAAGAACATTTCAGCTTCTCTCAAGTTCAATGTAAAGATAGCTGAAGACAATCCTTGCGGTACATCATTATGCATTCTGAGTGCATCTTCAAAGTCACGGTATTTAATCAAATAAAGAAGTGGTGCAAATGTTTCTTCTTGAACTATATGATAATGGTTTTCTGCTTCTGCTATTGAAGGTACAACATAAAGTCCGCCCGGATACTTGTCTCCTTGAAGCACTTCACCACCGAAAATAACCTTACCGCCTTCTTCTTCCACTTTCTTTTGAGCATTTACAAAGAGGTCAACAGCAAACTTGTCAATTAGCGGTCCCACCAAAGTATGTTCGTCAAGCGGATTTCCGATTCTGTCTTTAGCAATTTGCTGATAAGCATTGATAAGTTTTGCTTTTACTTCATCATATACATCTTCGTGTATGATAAGTCTTCTGGTAGAAGTACATCTTTGACCTGTTGTTCCTACCGCACCGAACACGATAGCAGGTATTGCCATATCCAAATCGGCGTGTTTAGAAACAATGATAGCATTGTTACCACCCAATTCGGCAATAACCTTACCGAGTCTTTTTGCAACAATACCGCTCACGTGCTTACCAACAGCAGTAGAACCTGTTACTGAAATCAAGCGTACTCTCTTATCTTTCAAGAAGTTATCACCCATTACGGATGATTTTGCAATAACGAGGTTGAATACACCTTCTGGTACATTATTGTCTCTCAATACCTTTGAAATGATATTTTGAGTAGCAATAGCTGTGAGTGGAGTCTTACTACTTGGTTTCCAAACAACTACATCACCAGCTACTGCTGCAATCATAGCATTCCAAGCCCAAACTGCTACGGGGAAGTTAAAAGATGTGATAAGACCTACAATTCCCAACGGATGCCATTGTTCAAACATTCTGTGTTTAGGTCTTTCTGATTGCATTGTAAAACCGTACAATTGGCGTGATTGACCAACTGCAAAATCGCAAATATCAATCATTTCTTGAACTTCACCCAACCCTTCTTGATAAATCTTACCCATTTCAAGGGTTACCAACTTACCGAGGTCTTCTTTATATTCACGGAGAGCCAAACCGATTTGTCTAACAATTTCACCCCTTTGCGGTGCAGGTATCATTCTCCATACCTTAAAAGCTTCTTCAGCTTTCTTTATCACCATTTCATAATCATCAAGGGTAGCATTTTTCACTTTTGCTATTACGCTACCGTCTATCGGGGTAACAGATTCGGTTACAGGTCCTTCTGTATCAAACCATTGCGTACCTGTAGTTACACCGGGATTAATATCTTTTATCCCCAATCTTTCTAATGTTTCTTTAATTCCGAAACCTTCTAATACGTTTCCCATAGTTTTATGTTTTTTATTTAAATTTTCACTTCAAAGGTATATTTTTTTGTTCAAATAATGTGA
>JALWKH010000176.1 GCA_026996635.1 Bacteroidales bacterium
TGATTTTTGCAGTTGCTCTTGATTTGTTGGCTGACAAAAAAGAAGCAGATAAGCAAACTGATTTTTGTTTGGAATTTTTACAAAAGCTTAATTTTAAATTTGAAGAAAAATTAAACGAACACGTTCTTTAAAATAAAAATATTTACGATAAGCCCGTATTGATTCTTAGCTCTGGGGGGAAACTCTAACACTTAACAAATTAGGGTGATCTCACTCCGGCTATGTCAGGCCGCAACCCTTTGTGGTGTGCATTTTAGCACCGGCGGAAGACAGACCCGAAGTGGTAGCCCTACCAATGTCGTTTCGGGGGTTTTCACCACCCAACCTAAGAACAATACGGGCTTTTTTTTGGGGAAATAATAAAAGTATCAACATAAAAATTTATGAATTATGGAAGTAATATTAATAATCGGTTCATTTGTAGTTGGAGGTGTAGTATCTTATTTTATATGGGATAAAGCTCTGAAAAAGAAAGCCGAAAAAATTATAGAAGAGGCAAAAAACGAAGGCGAAGTAATTAAAAAGGAAAAAATTCTTCAAGCTAAAGAAAAGTTCCTTCAACTGAAAAGCGAACACGAAGCGGCTGTAAACGAAAAAAATGCAAAATTGCAGGCTATCGAAACCAAGTTGAAACAAAGAGAGTCACAGCTTGCCCTTAAAGCCGAAGAAATTAACAAAAAGAACAAGGAACTTGACATTTTGAGAGAAAACCTAAACTCCCAATTGGAACTTGTGGACAAGAAACTTGAAAACCTTGAAAAATTAAACAAAAAGAAAGTAGAAGAACTTGAAACCATAGCTTCAATGTCGGCAGAAGAAGCAAAAAAAGAACTTATCGAGTCTATAAAAGCCGAAGCCAAATCGGAAGCTGCCGCTTACATCAACGAAATAATGGAAGAAGCCAAACTCTCCGCAAATAAGGAAGCCAAGAAGATTGTAATTCAAAGCATTCAGCGTGTAGCAACCGAAGCGGCAATAGAAAATTCCGTTTCGGTATTCCATATCGACAGCGATGAAATGAAGGGTAGAATAATCGGACGGGAAGGTCGTAATATTAGAACTATTGAAGCATTGACTGGGGTTGAATTGATTGTGGATGATACTCCGGAAGCCATAGTGCTTTCTGCATTCGATCCTGTAAGAAGGGAAATTGCACGCTTGGCTCTTCACAGGTTAGTATCCGATGGAAGAATACACCCTGCAAGAATTGAAGAGGTTGTTACCAAAGTTAAACAAGAAATCGAAGAAGAAATACTTGAAACAGGTAAAAGAACAGCAATAGACCTTGGTATTCACGGTTTGCATCCGGATGTGTTGAGACTTATCGGTAAAATGAAATACCGTTCGTCTTACGGGCAAAACTTATTGCAACACTCACGTGAGACCGCAAACCTTTGTAGCATAATGGCTTCCGAACTCGGGCTTAATGCAAAACTTGCCAAGAGGGCAGGTCTGCTGCACGATATAGGTAAGGTGGCAGAAGATTATCCCGACCTTCCGCACGCATTGGCCGGTATGAAGATTTTGGAAAAATACAATGAAAATCCGCAAGTAATAAATGCCGTTGGTGCACACCACGATGAAATAGAAATGACTTCTCTAATTGCACCTATTGTTCAGGTTTGTGATGCAATTTCCGGTGCAAGGCCGGGAGCACGAAGGGAAGTTACCGAAGCATACATTAAGAGGTTGCAAGACCTTGAAGAACTTGCACTTTCATATCCGGGTGTAGTAAAAACTTATGCAATACAGGCAGGTAGGGAATTGCGTGTAATTGTAGGCAGTGACGCTGTGTCTGACGAACAAACCGATTTCCTTGCAAATGACATTGCTAAGCGAATACAAGAAGAAATGACTTATCCCGGTCAAATTAAAGTAACTGTTATCAGAGAAAAAAGAGCAATTAATTACGCTAAATAATTTTTGTTATGAAATACACTAATACAGGAAATAAAGACACCAGATCAGGCTTTGGAGAAGCCCTTTACGAACTTGGGTTGCAAAACGAAAATGTTGTTGCACTTTGTGCCGATCTTACACCGTCTCTCAAGATGGATAAGTTTGCAAAAGAATTTCCCGACAGGTTTTTTGAAACAGGTATTGCCGAAGCAAATATGATGGGGCTTGCCGCAGGATTGACAATAGGCGGTAAAATTCCTTTTGCGGGGACTTTTGCAAATTTTGCTACCGGTAGGGTTTATGACCAAATAAGGCAGCTCATAGCATATTCCGATAAGAATGTGAAAATTGCGGCTTCCCACGCAGGTTTGACTCTCGGTGAAGACGGTGCTACACACCAAATTCTGGAAGATATAGGTATGATGAAAATGCTGCCGAATATGACAGTAATCAATCCTGCTGATTTCAATCAAACAAAGCTTGCAACAAAGGCGGCAGCAGAATACGAAGGTCCTGTTTACTTAAGGTTTGGCAGACCGAAAGTGCCTAATTTTACACCTGCCGAAGGTAATTTTGAAATTGGCAAAGGCATACTTTTCAAAGAAGGAACTGATGTTTCGATTTTTGCTACGGGACATCTTTTGTGGAAAGCGCTAGAGGCAGCCGATATACTTGAGCAAAAGGGCATAAATGCAGAAGTGATAAACATTCACACCATTAAACCGCTTGACACTGAAATAATATTAGATTCGGTGGCTAAAACAGGGAAAGTGGTTACCGCCGAAGAGCATATGAGAAACGGTGGACTGGGTGAATCAATAGCAAGCCTGCTGGCAGAGAAAGCACCTGCTCCTATGCGTATTGTAGCGGTAAACGATACTTTTGGCGAAAGCGGAAAGCCCGAAGAACTTCTGACAAAATACGGTATAAATACCGAAAACATTGTTTTGGCTGTAGAAGATTTGTTGAAATAAAAAGGCTTTGATGAAGAAGCTTGTTTTAATTGCAATTTTATCTTTTTTATATATGGGGTCCAACTCTCAATCTTATGAGGAGTTGGACTCTCTTTTTATTGATACTACCAAAACCGATTGGTATTTTGCCGTGAGCCTGATGCAAACCGTCAGGGGTGATTTGATGCACTTTGCTGTAATAAAAAAACAAAGAGATGGAAAGTGGTATGCAATTTATATGACCAAAACCGACTTCCTGATGCAAATAACAGGACAACAAACTTCCCGTGCCAACCCCAACAATATCAATTATATGAAAGAATACAAAATCTATTGGCAAACCCTTGATGAAATGTGGAAACTGCGTTATTCGGAATTTCCTTACCGCAAAAAGTATGAAGATAACGAAAAAGGTTGGGCTAAAAGAAAGTTTATGCCTTCCGACGGGCAATTGGATTATTTGAGAAAGAATTACGGAATAAAACACATAACCGATTTCATTTACGGAAAAAACCTGTTTAAACTTCTCAAAAATATGCAAGATCCGCAATGGGTAGAGTATTATAAGTCGCTGTGAGTTAATTGTTAATGGTTAATTGTTAGTTGTTAGTGAAGCGGGCTTTAGTCCGTTATGAAATGATAAAGTACCTTTGGGTGTTTAGTCCCGCCTTTCAAGGTGTGGAATAAAAAATATTGGCTTTAGCCTTTGCCCTTTTGTCTTAGGCATAGCTCTGCTTGGTGGATAACCTCACCCCGCCTTAAAAGACGGTGTTATTCACATCCACACAATACAATCGTGCGAAAACAGAGTCAAAGTATATCAAACATCGTCATTCAATTAACAACTAACCACTAACAACAACATATTAATTGATATTTTCACATTTTGTTTCATTGTTATTTTAAAAAAACTATTCCCACTGAAAACTTTGTTTATTTTTGTGCTGAAAATAAACAAAATAATATCAAAATGGCAGAAAAAAGAAATATAGTTTGGACTAAGGTAGATGAAGCACCTGCTTTGGCAACTTATTCATTGCTTCCTATTGTAAAAGCTTTTACCAAGGCTGCAGGAGTATCCGTTGAAACGAGGGATATTTCTTTGGCAGGAAGAATATTGGCGAATTTCCCGGAGTATTTGACAGAAGAACAAAAAGTAAATGATGACTTGGCTTATCTTGGCGAATTGGTAAAAAGACCGGAAGCCAATGTTATTAAATTGCCGAATATTTCGGCTTCGGTTCCACAGCTAAAAGCTGCAATAAAAGAATTGCAAGAAAAAGGTTATAAAGTGCCCGATTATCCTGAAGAACCCAAAAACGAAGAAGAACAAAAGATAAAAGACCGCTATGCAAAAGTACTCGGAAGTGCGGTAAATCCAGTTTTGCGTCAGGGTAACTCCGACAGAAGGGTAGCTCCGTCCGTTAAGGCTTATGCAAAGAAACACCCGCATAAACTCGCTCCTTGGTCACCGGATTCCAAAACACACGTTGCCCATATGAACGAAGGTGATTTTTACGAAAATGAAAAATCGGTTGTTATAAAAAAGGATACTTCTGTTCGTTATGAATTGATTGACGAAAACGGCAATGTAACTATCCTTAAAGAAAACTTACCGTTGCTGAAAGACGAAGTTTTGGATTCTACTTATTTGAGTGCAAATAAACTCAGGAGTTTTATCGAAGAACAAGTTGAAGACGCAAAAGAAAAAGATATACTCTTTTCGGTACACTTGAAAGCAACAATGATGAAAGTGTCCGACCCGATTATTTTCGGTCATTTTGTATCGGTATATTTCAAAGATGTGTTTGAGAAATATGCAGCTGAATTTGAAGAAATTGGCGTTATACCCGACCTTGGGCTTGGAGATTTGTATCTGAAGCTGAAAAAATTACCGGATGAAAAACGCCGCGAAATAGAAGCTGCAATAAATGAAGTGTTTGAAAAGAATCCTGA
>JALWKH010000177.1 GCA_026996635.1 Bacteroidales bacterium
CCTTCTATTGTGATGAGGTTGTTGTGCATCCAGTATTTTACGGTTTCTTCGCCTGTTGAAGCAACATTTTGGGCTATTTCGCATTCGTGGTGCGGAAACATCAAATCCATCCCCCCGCCGTGTATGTCAAATTTTTCGCCTAAATATTTGGTACTCATCACCGAACATTCGATGTGCCAACCCGGAAATCCGTCGCTCCATTCGCTTTTCCACCTCATTATGTGTCTTTCGTCGGCTTTTTTCCACAGTGCAAAGTCAAAAGGATTTCTCTTTTCTTCTTGCTTTGCAAGGTTTTCCCGTGTCGTTGAATATAATTCATCCAGTTTCCTGCCGGATAATTTTCCGTAATGGTATTTGGAGTTGTATTTTTCCACATCAAAATAAACCGAACCGTTTACTTCGTATGCATAACCGTTTTCAAGGATTTTTTTTGTCATTTCTATTTGTTCGGGAATATGCCCGGAAGCGTGAGGTTCAATACTTGGAGGAAGTACATTTAGCATATCCATTGCTTTGTGGTAACGGTTGGTGTAATATTGAGCCACTTCCATTGGTTCCAATTGCTCAAGTCTGGCTTTTTTGGCAATTTTATCTTCGCCTTCGTCAGCATCGTGTTCCAAGTGACCAACATCCGTAATATTTCTGACATACCTCACTTTGTATCCCAAATATTTAAGGTAACGGAATACGAGGTCAAAAACTATTGCACTGCGGGCGTGTCCCAAATGAGGGTCTCCGTAAACAGTCGGTCCGCAAACATACATTCCTACAGCACCTTCTACTACAGGTTCAAATTTTTCTTTTTTTCTTGTCAGTGTGTTGTATATGTGAAGATTGTTGTCTTTTATCATTGCTATTCGTATTTTATGTCAACTAATTTTCCGCCCTTGTAAATATTTATTTTCAATAAATTACCGTCATTGTCGTAAAAATATTTTTTGCCGTCAATGAGTTTTCCTTTTTCAAAAGTACCTTCTGCTGTTATTTGTCCTTTTGTGTTGTACAGGCGCTTGAAACCGGAGTCTCTGAAATATTCAAGTTCTTTTTGCTTTTTATTGTTTGTGGTTTGTGTAACAGTTTTAGCAGGTTTTTTTTCTTCTTGTTGCTTAGGCTTTTGAGTGTGGGTATATACTTTAACGGAGTTTGCATCCATTTTACCGTCGTGAAATACTTTTTCCACTTTAAGGTTTCCGTTTTCGTCATATTCTTTTATCACACCGTCTTCTTTTCCGTTTTTCCAATTGCCCTCTATCATTATGTTTCCGTTCTCGTAAAAGTATTTTTGCACGCCTTCCCGTTTACCGTTTTCGTTATAATTCCAATCGTATGCAATATTACCGTTTTTGTGGTAAAATTTGTATTTTCCAACCCATTTGTTGCCTTTCCATATACCTTCTTCTGAGACTTTACCGTTTTCGTAATATATTTTAACATAGCCATTCGGGCGGTTATTTTTGTAGGTCACTTCTTGTTTTATTGTGCCTGAAGGATAATAGAATTTCCAAAGGCCTTCTTTTTTATTGTTTACATACCTGCCTTCTTCCTTTTTTATCTTTGAGTTTGGATAATAGACTATCCAATATCCTTGTTTTAATCCGCTTGCATCAGTTTGATTTATAGTATCCTGTGAAAAAACTTTGCCGGATATAACAGTAAAAACAAAGAATATTAGGGATATTGTTAGTCTCATTCGCTTATGGATTTTCTAAAAATGCGAAATTAAGCAAAATTTTGCTTAGATTATATTTTAAAAAAGAAAAAGTTTTAAATAGGTGTGAGTGTTTACTTTGCGATTGTTAATAAAAAAGCCACCTAAGCAAAAAGTTCAGGTGGCTTTTTTATAATGATTAAAATTTGAAGATTATTTCTTTTCCACTTTGTCCAATTTTATGTCGAAAATAAGTGTACTGTATGGCTTAATAGGTGTGTTCGGAATACCGTATTCGCCGTAAGCAAGGTTATATGGTATGTAAACTTCCCATTCGTCACCTTCTTTCATTTTCAAAAGAGCCATTTTCATTCCCGGAATAAGTCCGCTCAAGTCAAATTTGGCGGGTTGATCTGATTTTGTGCTGTCAAAAACAGTTCCATCTATAAGCATTCCTTTGTAATAAACGTAAACAACATCATTTGTATCCGGGCTAATACCGTTTCCCTTTTTTATCACTTTGTACTGAATACCGTTTTCATCTGTTGTAATGCCTTCTTTTTTGGCATTATCCGACATAAATTTGTCGTTTTCTTCTTTTGCTTTTTTCATATCGCTCAATGCTTTATCGGCATTGTATTGTTTTAGGAATTTTTCCGCTTCGTCTGCACTGATTTTAGAATTTTCTGCAATAAATTCTTTGAATCCTTGAACAAATGCATCATAATTTATGTCTCCGTAATAATTGTCTTTTTGGATGCTGTTTGCGATTACTACACCCAAGCTGTAACTTACGGAATCTTGCTTTGTTTTTAAATCAACCGAACTTGTTTTTTCTTGATTCTTGTTACAAGCAGATAGAGAAATTACCAAAATTCCCAGTAAATAAAATGTTTTTTTCATTATGTTTGATTTTACTTGTTTTGTGGCGTCAAAGGTAAGTAAATAAACTTGATTTACTTATGAAAAAAGCGTTTTTTTCGTTTGAAATTAGCCATATTACCGTAACCGTATCCGTAGCTATAGCCATAACCGTAATTGTAGCCGTAACCGTATCCGTTGGATTTTAGTTTAATGCTGTTGAAAACCAAAGCAAAATTTGCAAGTTCTATGTCGTATTTTAAGTGGTTTACGTTATTGATAAATGTTTTGTGGGAAAATTCGGACCTGATAACGTACAGTTGCAAATCGGCTTTCTTGAAAATTGAAAATGCGTCTATTACAAGTCCTACCGGTGGTGTGTCCATAATTATTACATCATAATGTTGCTTTAGATACTCCAATATTTCGTCCATTTCGGGTTTTGAGACAAGTTCTGCAGGGTTTGGTGGCTCTTTTCCTGCGGGAATAAAATCAAATTCTCCTTTAACATTATGTTTTATGGATTCTTGAACGGTATGTTTTCCAAGCAATATAGTGCTTATCCCTTTGTCATTTTCCACATCAAATCCTTTGTGCAATCTCGGTCGGCGGAGGTCCAAATCCAGAAGAATAACTTTTTTGCCCAAACCGGCTATTATACCTGCAAGATTTATGGAAACAAAGGTTTTTCCTTCACCACTTACTGTTGATGTTATCGCTATGGTTTTAAAATCCTTAAACAACCCGAAAAATTCCAAATTGGTTCTTAATTGCCTGAATGCTTCGGTTATTGCCGTAGAACTTTGGGCATCTACCACCAATGATGAATATTCGGAAGAATTATTATGTTTTGGTATAAATCCCACAATGGGAACGTCTGTGTAATCAGTTATGTCAGAGGTGATTACTACGGTGTTGTACAACAGGTATTTTATGATTATGAAAATAATACTGACTACAAAGCCGAAAAGAAACACCGTGATGAAAACGATGTTCTTGCGTGGTAAAATCGGTTGTTCGGGTACCGATGCCTTTTCAAGTATGGTGTTGTTTGAAACATATCCTGCTTGATAAATGAGGTATTCGGCTTTTTTTGCCAAAAGATTGTTGTAATATTCTTCGTTGACTTTGTAAAGTCTCATTAAGCGTGATCGCTCTATATCGTCTGATTGTCTGATGTTTAATTTTGCTTTGTATTTAGATATTTTGGTATTTATTTTGGCTATGTCGTCATTAAGTCTTCTGGTCAGGGAATTTAACATTGTAAGGAAAAGTAATTTTTGCTTTTCTATTTTTTCGTCTATTCTTTTTATTCGAATGTTATCCGGTTGCAGTTCATTCAAAAGGTTTTCTTTTTCGTCAATTAGTTGTTGTAGACCATTTAATGCAGACACAAGTGATTGTTCTACATCAAGGCCGGAAATAAGCCCGACAATTTGATATATGTTGATGTGTTTTTGGGATTCCAACAGATTTTTAACGGTTTTTAATGTGGATAGTTCGTATTGCAATGACAGTTTTTTGTCTTCCAGGTCATTTAATTTTTCCATATATACGGTGGGGAGTGTCGCATCTGTAGTGTAATTCAAGTTTTTTTCGTATTTTTTCAGCTTCCTGTCAAGGTAATTCAGCTTTTCGTAAACTATTGCGCTTTGTTTTTCTATGAATTCAAGTATTTTTTTTGTGCTTTCCTTTTTATTTTCCACATCGTATTTAAGAAATTCTTCGGCAATTGTGTTTACCATATCGCTAACTTTCAGCGGGTTGTTATCGGAGAATTGAATCCTGATTGTTTTGGCAAGTTGATTTTCAATAGAGATTTGAAGTTTTGAGTAGTTTGACTTAAAAAGGGTTTTGTCATCGTGAATAATAAACAGGTATTTGTTTGACTTCAGGCTGTTGTAATTTTCTTTTATTTGTTCATAGTTTGTTACGGTTACTTTTATTATAAAATCTTTGTTTATTTTTTGCCACTTGCCGAGTTTTATTTTATGTGTTACGGTGTTCCCATAATTATTGTATGTTATTTCAGCTTCATTTTTGTTTTTGAAATTTATGTAAATAGGAGTGTTATAATATGTAAAATTTTTGTACTCAACTTTAAACGGAGATGATTTGTATAGTTCTTCACGCAAGAATGTCCCTTCCCTGTAATAACTTATTCTAAGCGGAAGTTTTGAAAAAACTCTTTTCAGAAATTCTTTGGATTTAAGCAACTCAATCACATGCGGTAAATCGCTTTTGTTGTCTTCCAATTCGTTCCGTCCATCCAAAAGTTTT